>NZ_JBJYIN010000013.1:0-130790 GCF_046237015.1 Pectobacterium hainanensis | reverse complement strand
CTGTTCACCACAACTGCGAATCGCTGTTGCCGTGTCAGTGGAGGCGCATTATAGGCACTTCTCGCCGCCTGACAAGCGCTAAATGCAAAAAAATTATCGAGTGGGGATTTTTTCAGCAAAGCGCAGTAAAAGGCGGCGTTATGCCGGATTTTTCGCCGCTAATTGGGAAAAGTCTTGTGCAAACCGAGTGACCTGCTGCCAATCTGTATATTCAATTTCTTTAGTCTTATCCGTCTCCCCGCCGGTCATACGCATAATAAGCTGAATCATCACGCGATCAAACCAGCGATAACGCGGATAACGTAGTGCCCCCGCGAATACACCACACAAATTCGGTTGCCAAGGTGAATGTAATAGAAACTTGCGTGTATAGGCATTTGTCTGGGCAGAACGCTTATCAGGCTTACGGGCCGTGAGATTGACGGAAAAAAAGGCGCTCGGCATGCTTTGTAAGGAGGAGAGGTTATGGCGAATAAATTGCTCAAGCGCCGGGTGAAAGCGCCCATATCGCACAGATGCACCAATTAGAACACAGCCATATTTAGTTAAATCACTATCATGTGCATTAAGTAAATTGATTACATCACACTCCAGCGTTCCCTTTAAGCTATTGGCAATAAAAGAGGCTATCGCTCTGGTTTGCCCATCCTTACTTGAAAACAAAATCAACGCCTTCATTATGCGATTCCTTTATCACGTTATTCACGCCAGAAAGTCGGCGTGAATAAGACTAAAAGAGTAAAAACTTCCAAACGCCCGAACAACATTGTCAGGATTAGTATCCACTTCGCAGCATCATTCATAGAAGTGAAATTCTCCGCGACAGCCCCTAATCCCGGCCCTAAATTATTTAATGTTGCAGCTACCGCGGCAAAAGCAGAAAAATCATCTACGCCTGTCGCAATAACTGCCAGCATACTGACGATAAAAACCAAGGCATAAGCGGAAAAAAAGCCCCATACGGCTTCCAAAATTCTTTCAGGCAAAGCACGATGCCCTAATTTAATTGTATAAACCGCATTGGGATGAACCAATCGTTTCAACTCACGATGACCTTGCAGGAACAGCAACAAAATGCGAATCACCTTCAATCCCCCTCCCGTCGATCCTGCACATCCACCAATGAAGGCAGCGCAAAGTAACAGCACGGGTAGAAAAAGAGGCCATGAAGCGATGCTATCTGTCATAAAACCAGCCGTCGTCGCCATAGATACAACCTGAAAAAATGCCTGATTCAACGTTTGCATCCCGCTGGCATATACATTGTGGAACCACAGTACAACCGTGCATACCGCGACCAGAGACATTTGGACAAAAATGAACATCCGGAATTCTGGATCCCGCCAATAAACACGAAGACTACGTCCACTTAATACGGCAAAGTGCAAACCAAAATTGCAGCCAGATATCAGCAAAAAGATGGCAATAATGGTATTGATTGTCGGACTATTAAAATAGCCAATGCTTGCATCATGCGTGGAAAAACCACCTACCGATACCGTCGAAAAGCTATGTCCAATCGCATCAAAAACCGGCATTCCAGCCAACCACAGCGAAACAGCGCAGGCGATGGTAAGCAAAAGGTAGATTAGCCATAGAGTCTTTGCTGTATCCGCTATTCTGGGGCGCATCTTATTGTCCTTCAAAGGACCCGGCATTTCGGCGCGGTAAAGTTGCATCCCACCAACGCCCAGAATAGGCAAAATAGCAACGGCCAGAACGATGATCCCCATACCGCCAAACCATTGCAGCATTTGACGATAAAACAGGATAGCTTTGGGGAGTGAGTCCAACCCCACCAGCGTCGTGGCCCCCGTTGTCGTCAGACCAGAAAACGATTCGAAAAAAGCATCCGTTACCCCAAGGTTGGGATGCTCTGCAAACAGGAAGGGTAGCGCACCAACGCTGCCGAGTACCGTCCAAAACAGGACAACAATCAAAAATCCTTCTCGTGATTTTAATTCATTACGCTGCTTACGATTAGGAAACCAGAGGATGATCCCAATAGCCAATGCAACAAAAAACGTTTCAGTGAAAGCTCGCCCTGCGCCATCGCGATAAATTAAGGCCACCAGCCCGGGAATAAACATTGTCCCGGAAAAAAGGATAACCAGCAGGCCGACAATTCGGGTTATGGCACGCAAATGCATTGCAGAGTATTCCTTAGTGATCCATAAAACAGCGCTGGAATTATTGTGAAATTGGCAACAAATGCAATGAACCGCGACTCAAATCACGTAACCTCACAGCCACCTTGTCTACCCCACTCACGGGGATAGACAACCGTAAGGTCACCTCCGTATCATACTCACTATGCAAAATTTGCCCGCCGACCTGATAGATCAATGCCTCAACCGGTGCGAGCAACGCATAGTCACATCGTAAAGCGTATTCTTTCTGTAATACTTTCTCTTGCTGCGGCATCAACTTTAACGCCTGTTGAACACCGCCACCATAGGCCTTGACTAATCCGCCGGTTCCCAGTTGCACACCACCGTAATAACGGACAACAACGGCAGTAATTTCCCCAAGCCCACTTCCCATTAATTGGGCTAACATTGGCTTTCCGGCTGTTCCCGATGGCTCGCCATCGTCAGAAAACCCAAGCTGTTGAGAATCATTGGGCGCACCAGCTACAAACGCCCAACAATGATGACTGGCGGCAGGATGCCATTCTCGTACCTGCTGAATAAAGCTTTTTGCACACTCAATACCCTGAGTCGGTGACAGCAAAGTGATAAAACGGCTTTTCTTAACTTCCTCATTGAAAGTCACTGACTCAATAGGAACAGGATAGCTCTGCATCAGGCCAGATTCTGATCGCGTGTCATGTTTTCAATACGTTTTTCGTGGATGACGATATTATCTTCAATGCGAATACCCCCAAACGGTTTTAGCGCATCAATCCTCTGCCAGTCAAAATGTTTGCTGAACGCTCCTGAGCGCCAAGGCTCAAGCAATGACTCAATGAAGTAAAACCCTGGTTCAATAGTTAACACCATACCGGGTTCAAGAACCCGAGTGCACCGCAAATAAGGATGGCCAGCGGGTGCGGCCAAATGAGTGCCATCATCATCCTGCATAAAACCGGCAACATCATGGACCTGCAATCCTAAAGGGTGGCCTAATCCATGAGGGAAGAAAGGCGTCGTTAACCCGTTTGCTACAATAGCCTCTTCACTGATACCCTGAATCAACTGGTGGGATATCAGTAGTTTTGCAATGCGCTGATGCATCTGCAAATGGTAATCGGTATAGCGAACGCCAGACTGAATCGTCTCAATCAGGTTAAGCTGTTCTTGATTCATATCCTTCACCAGAGCGGCATAAGCATTGTCGCTTAGAGAGGAATATGTCCGGGTTAAATCAGCGGCATAACCATTATATTCAGCCCCTGCATCAATCAGAAAACTGCGCACTTCAGACGGAACATGATGCTCAAGCTGGGTATAGTGCAACACCGCAGCGTGTTCATTCAGGGCGATGATATTATCGTAGGGGACATCAGTATCACGATGGCCTGTCGCCGTCAGATATGCCTGATTGATATCGAACTCACTCATACCAGAAAGGAAGGCTTCATGTGCAGCACGATGCCCAACCACCGCTGTTTTCTGTGCCTCCCGCATACAGGCCAGTTCATAGTCTGTTTTATAAGCACGATGATAGTGTAGATAATCCAGAATGCCCTGAGGGTTAATATTTTCCTGCTGGATTCCCAAGCTCAGCGCCCGTTGCGGGGTATAGCCAATATAAGCGACACGCTGGCGTTGCGCGGGGAGTAATCCCCCGATGTCATCGGCATGGCGCAAAACCGAAATATCAATATTCTTCGTCCAGAAACTGTCTGGTACTGACGCAACGTTATGCCAGTAATCAACCGGCGAATAGAACCATAGTTTTGGCGGATTAACGCCATCTACCCATAGCCAGCAATGAGGAACCTGAGTAACAGGCACCCACGCTTTAAACTGTGGATTAACCTTAAAAGGATAGTCGTGATCGTCCAGAAATACGGTCAAGAACTCGCCGGAATGAATTAGCAACGCATCAAGTTGATACCGTGCTAAGAGAACCTGCGTACGTTTCTGCAAAGTTGCCAGATGGTGCTCATATAATGAAGCCAGCTTTTCCATGGGTATCCCCGTTCGTCACAACACGTTTGTCATAACATCATTCATCACCATACATACGGTGAAAACAGTACAACCTTCCTATTTTAACACAGCGCTGTTCCAACGGCAGCGTTCAGTGCTTTGTGATCCTAATGGCAAAAAATTAATCATCCATTTGCAAAAAATTAACATTATATCCACAATTCATTGCATCTGGTCGTACCAGATTGCTAACGCTGAATTCGGAGATCAACATGCTTTATCAAGGTGAAACTCTCTATCTGAACTGGCTTGAAGACGGCATTGCTGAGTTGGTTTTTTCCGCGCCAGGCTCCGTCAATAAATTAGATACCGACACGGTTGCCAGCTTGGGTAAAGCTCTCGACATTCTGGAAAAGCAAACTTCATTGAAAGGATTATTGTTACGATCGGATAAACCTGCGTTTATTGTTGGCGCAGATATTACCGAGTTTCTTTCCTTGTTTGCTGCCCCTGCCGATAAACTTCACGAATGGCTGGTTTTCGCCAACGATATTTTCAATCGTCTGGAAGATTTACCCGTACCCACGCTATCTGCCATTAATGGTTATGCACTAGGCGGTGGATGTGAATGCGTTCTGGCAACCGATTTTCGCATTGCCGCAACAGGCCTGCGCATTGGTTTGCCGGAAACTCGGTTGGGCATTATGCCCGGCTTTGGCGGTACAGTACGTTTGCCGCGCCTGTTAGGCGCCGATTGTGCATTAGAAATCATCGCCGCGGGAAAAGACATTAGCGCACAAGAAGCATTGAAATTAGGTCTGGTACATGCGGTTGTTGCAGAAGACAAATTGACTAGCGCCTCATTGAAAACATTGCAGCAGGCTATTGGAGGCGATCTCGATTGGCAAGCCTATCGCCGCCCCAAGCTTGAAGCACTGAAATTGAGCAAAATTGAAGCTGGGATGAGTTTCGTTACGGCGAAAGCAATGGTTTTGCAAACGGCGGGCAAACATTATCCCGCGCCAATGACAGCAGTAAAAACGATCGAAGCCGCCGCATTCATGCAACGTAATGCGGCCCTGCAACTTGAGACACAAGACTTTGTCTCATTGGCTCGCTCAGATGCCGCTCGTGCGCTCGTCGGTATTTTCCTTAACGATCAGTATGTAAAAGGTAAAGCGAAGAAACTTGCCAGTCATCTGCCGCCGCCGAAGCAAGCGGCCGTATTGGGGGCAGGAATAATGGGAGGAGGGATAGCTTATCAGTCCGCCTATAAAGGTATCTCGATTTTCATGAAAGATATCAATGAAAAACCACTCGAACTCGGTATGAACGAAGCCGCAAAGTTGTTAAATAAACAACTCGAGCGCGGCAAATTGGATGGTATGAAAATGGCACGAATACTCGCCAATATTCATCCTACTCTGGATTATGTTGGTTTTGAGCGAATGGATATCGTCGTTGAGGCCGTTGTTGAAAACCCGAAGATAAAGGCTGCTGTACTGGCCGAAACAGAATTCCACATCAGTACAGATACCGTGCTGGTTTCTAATACATCAACCATCCCCATAACCCACTTGGCGACCTCGTTAAAGCGGCCCCAAAACTTTTGCGGCATGCACTTCTTTAACCCAGTTCACCGCATGCCGTTGGTTGAAATCATTCGCGGCCCGCAAACGGACGAAAAAACGATCGCTCGCGTGGTGGCTTATGCCAGTAACATGGGGAAAACGCCTATTGTCGTCAACGATTGCCCTGGCTTCTTTGTTAACCGTGTATTGTTCCCTTATTTTGCAGCATTCAGTTTACTGATACGTGACGGTGCAGATTTCCGTGACATTGATAGCGTCATGGAAAAACAATTCGGCTGGCCAATGGGCCCCGCCTATTTGCTAGATGTCGTCGGCATTGATACGGCTCACCATGCTCAAACGGTGATGTCTCAGGCATTTCCGGAGCGGATGGCAAAAGATTATCAGGATGCTATTGACGTCCTGTTCGAGCATCAACGATTCGGTCAAAAAAATGGCCACGGTTTTTATCGTTATCAAACAGATGGTAAAGGGAAGCAACGAAAAGAGTTTGACGAAAACACGGTTGCCTTATTGTCTCCCATCAGCCAGCCGAAGACCCCCTTTAGTACAGAAGAAATCATTGCCCGGATGATGATTCCAATGATGAACGAAGTGGCTCGTTGTCTGGAAGAAGGCATCGTTGATAGTCCTGCTGAGGCGGATATGGCGTTGGTATATGGGCTAGGTTTCCCACCATTTCATGGGGGCGCATGTCGTTACCTAGATACACTTGGCAGTACGCGTTATCTGGAAATGGCCCAACCATTATCATCGCTGGGGCCACTCTACCAAGTTCCGGATGGGTTGAAACACAAAGCCAAAAACAACGAAGGCTACTATCCGACGGTCACGCCACACGCGAACATTTCTCAAGGGCAATCGGCATGAGGATACAGAATATGGAAAAGGTAGTCATTGTTGATGCCATTCGTACCCCAATGGGACGTTCCAAAGGCGGGGCGTTCCGTCAGGTAAGGGCTGAAGATCTGTCTGCTCATGTCATGCGTGGTCTGCTCAGCCGTAACCCAGCGGTTGAAGCGAGCAGCATTGACGATATTTATTGGGGCTGTGTGCAGCAAACGCTGGAACAAGGCTTCAATATTGCGCGCAATGCTGCATTACTTGCAGAAATTCCTGCGTCTGTCCCCGCAACCACCGTAAACCGGCTGTGTGGATCATCAATGCAGGCACTGCACGATGCAGCCCGAGCGATTATGGTTGGTGATGCACAGGTATGTTTGATTGGCGGCGTTGAACATATGGGCCATGTTCCCATGAACCACGGCGTGGATTTCCATCCAGGTCTGAGTCGAACCACGGCCAAAGCAGCGGCAATGATGGGGTTAACCGCTGAAATGCTGGCTCGTCTGTATAATATCAGCCGAGAAATGCAGGATGCTTTCGCCGCGAGATCGCATGCACATGCTTGGGCCGCAACCCAATCCGGCGCATTTAGGCACGAAATCATACCAACTAGTGGCCACGATGATGACGGCGTATTGAAACAGTTTCATGATGATGAAGTCATTCGCCCAGAAACCACCGTTGACGCGCTTGCCACACTCAAACCCGCATTCGATCCTGTCAACGGCACCGTTACTGCGGGCTCCTCTTCCGCCCTCTCGGATGGCGCGGCAGCCATGCTGATAATGAGCGAAAACCGCGCCCGAGAATTGGGGTTGTCTCCACGCGCTCGCCTTCGTTCAATGGCAGTCGTGGGTTGCGATCCGTCGATTATGGGCTATGGTCCCGTGCCCGCCACTAAACTGGCGCTAAAAAGATCCGGGCTATCGACCAACGATATCGATCTCTTTGAAATGAACGAGGCCTTCGCGGCCCAACTCCTGCCATGCATTAAAGATCTGGGGCTCATGGATCAGCTCGACGAGAAGATCAATCTCAACGGTGGCGCGATCGCGCTAGGGCACCCATTAGGATGCTCTGGCGCCCGCATCAGCACTACGCTGATCAATCTGATGGAGCGTAAGGATGCCCAATTTGGTTTATCAACCATGTGTATCGGGCTAGGGCAAGGAATTGCGACGGTATTTGAGAGGGTTTAATTCCGCTACATTGTTCTGACCGTAATAGAATCAGGGCGGTAGTGAAGTCTATACCCAAAATAATTCAAGTTTCAGGAAGGCGGCAAGCGAAGGAATCCCGATGAGCTTACTTGAGTAAGTGATTCGGGTGACTGAACGCAGCCAACGCACATGCAACTTGAAGTATGACGGGTATATCGCCCTTATGATCGTTATCGTGCAACTTCCTGACTAATGCGCTCAATATCATGCGGATTAAAGCGAATATTCACGGTATTACCCGTATCCTGTAGGATTTTCTGGGCGATCAGACGTGTAGCAGGCAAGATAATATTGAAGTGATCGCTATTAGGAATGCGGTATGAATAAAACGGCACTTTCGCCTTCACCGCGTTATCTTGCATCTCAGGTAGTTCGTCATCCCAATAGTCCTCTTCCCCTTCAAAATAAAAAGTGGGCGATTTGATATGGGTAATAAACGTACGCGGTGAACGTAAATAAAACTCTTTGGGATTGTTAGTATTAAATGACGGCCCCACAGCGGTTCGACCCGCATCAAGTCGTACTTTCAAATCAGGGATCCCGCCCAATGAAAAACCCGCACGAAAACCAGAACGATACTCATTAGCTAATAAAGCCATGGTTCCACCAGTACTGTGTCCTGCCACATAAATACGTTCTGGATCGACATAAGGGAGTTTAGCCAGATACTCTCGTGCAGCATGCAGGTCATCAACTTCCCCATAAAACATTTCAAACTTTCCAGGATTATCATTCTCACCGCGCCAACTAGGCACCATCATGACAATCCCTGCTTCCCGGAATGCCCGCGCGCTCTGATCGTTATCTTCCTCTTGCGGCTCCCAGAAAAAATCGCCAATCCCACCATAACCACCATGCGCCCAGACCACCGCAGGGTGACGTTTACCATCTTTAGGGTCAGGAGAAATATACGCCACCAGATTACCCACGGCGGCAGGATAATGAATAACCTTGAAGATATCACCGGGTGGAACATCCGCTTTACCATCCGGTTCCAACGTATCCACAATTAATTGCGTATTAAATCCTTTACGCGCCTCTGATAAATCTTTATCGCTTAGAGGATACGCCAGTGCCCCATGAACGCTCCCCAACAAACTGATAGCAAGCACGATATCCCTGATTATTTTTACGCTCATATCCATTCCCTTTTCAAAAAATCAACTAACGGCCTGACAACATAAAAAATTCGCAAACAGCAATATTAAAAATCAGATAAACGCAAATGCATCACTGAACATATGGGCAGCAAGCGCACCACGTTCATTACAGAAACGCTCTCGCGCAATTTTTGCCATTTCAAAGCGGCCGGCAATATAGATATCCTGATCGGCCAGCGTACCGTAATCTTGTAGTACGGCACTCAGCACCGTGCCCGTTCGACCGTTCCAGCCATCTTCAGGCTGTTCCACAACCGGGATAACCTGTAGGTTCGGATGTTGTGCCGCTAACTTTTCCAGTTCAGCCAGATCATAGAGATGCTGACTTTCTCTGCCACCCCAATAGATCGAAATATGTCGCTCAGGCTGCTGCGCCAGCGATGTCAGCAAAATAGAACGGGCGTAGGAAAATCCGGTGCCACCCGCAATCAGCACGAGCGGACGCTGACTGTCTTCCCGTAACCAAGCCTCGCCATGAGGAATATCGACCGTCAGCACCTTCTCTTTAAGAATGCGTTCCATCACCGCCATCGCATAAAGATTGAGCTCAGAAGCACCGATATGTAACTCGATAAAACGCTTTTCCATCGGTGTAGACGCCAGCGAGAAAGGTCGTTTATCGCGATCGCCCATCACAACCATCAGATACTGACCAGCACGGAAAGAAAAAGGTGCCTCAGGTAACAATCGAACACGATAAACCGTATCGGTTATCGCCTCTACCGAGGTCACTTTACAGCTCAATGTTGTCATGCATTCCCTCTGTAGGGTCAAAAAGCAAAACTGAGAACAGAGCAACCACCACCTAACGCAGAGGTTCCTTGTCACTAAAAATGGCAAGTTCATCCCACAGTGCATCAATACGGGCACACACCTGTGGATCTTTTTTGATCGGATGCCCCCACTCGCGCTGTGTTTCACCTGGCCATTTATTGGTAGCATCCAGCCCCATTTTCGACCCCAATCCGGAAACCGGTGAGGCGAAATCCAGATAATCTATTGGCGTATTCTCCACCAATACGGTATCACGAGCCGGATCCATACGCGTGGTAATCGCCCATATCACATCTTTCCAATCACGGGCGTTAATGTCATCGTCACAGACAATAACAAACTTTGTATACATGAACTGCCGTAAAAAAGACCAGACGCCCATCATGACGCGTTTCGCATGACCAGCATACTGCTTCTTCATGGTAACGACCGCCAGACGATAAGAGCAACCCTCCGGCGGCAAATAAAAATCGACAATTTCAGGAAACTGCTTTTGCAAAATGGGGACGAAAACTTCATTCAGCGCCACACCTAATACCGCGGGCTCATCCGGCGGACGTCCCGTATAAGTGGAGTGATAAATCGCATTATTGCGCTGAGTAATATGCGTTACCGTGAAAACAGGAAACGTATCAACTTCATTATAGTAACCGGTATGATCGCCATATGGGCCTTCAGACGCCCTTTCATCCGCGTCAATATAACCTTCCAGAACAATTTCCGCACTGGCAGGCACCTCCAAATCATTCGAAAGGCATTTCACCACTTCTGTTTTATGCCCGCGAAGTAAACCGGCAAAGGCATACTCCGATAACGTATCCGGAACGGGCGTCACCGCACCTAAAATAGTGGCTGGATCGGCACCTAGCGCAACAGAAACCGGGAAACGTTGCCCTGGATTTTCCTGACACCACTCCTGAAAATCCAACGCCCCGCCACGATGCGATAACCACCGCATAATCAGTTTGTTTTTTCCCAATACCTGCTGGCGATAAATCCCCAGATTCTGACGCTCTTTATGCGGCCCTCGGGTTACCGTTAGCCCCCAGGTAATGAGCGGGGCGGCATCTTCCGGCCAACACTGCATAACAGGAATGCGACGTAAATCGACATCATCCCCCTGCCAAACCTGTTCCTGACAAGGTGCGGACGATAGACGTTTTGTCGGCATGTTTAACACCTGACGGAATTTCGGCATCTTATCGACCAGATCGCGAAAACCTTTTGGTGGCTCAGGCTCTTTCAAAAAGGCCAGCAGTTTTCCAACGTCACGCAACGCACTGACATCTTCCTGCCCCATGCCAAGCGCGACACGCTTCGGCGTACCAAATAAATTGCACAGCACCGGCATGTCATAACCCTTCGGGTTTTCAAATAACAATGCCGGCCCTTCCGCACGCAAGGTACGATCGGCAATTTCCGTCATCTCAAGATAGGGATCAATAGGCTGGCTAATGCGTTTCAGTTCACCCCTCTCTTCCAGCAGCGAGAGGAATTCACGCAAATCATGGTATTTCATGCTGACCGTCGAGGCAGTTTGTCAAGGCGACCATTATAAGGTCTCTTCCTCTGACTGTCGCTTCTTAGTACGGAGAATGATAAAAGGAACGCCGCCCTACTTTTTCAGTCAGTTACGGCATGTCGTTAAATATTTCCTCCGAAAAATTTTTATCCGCGCCCGCTTTTGTTATGCTTGCCCGTCATCATCATAAATCAGCAAAATTATGGAAGCCTGGTACTTATTGTATTGTAAACGTGGTCAGTTGCTACGGGCGAAAGAGCACCTCGAACGTCAGGATGTCGCCTGCATGAGCCCCATGATCACGCTGGATAAAATTGTGCGCGGTAAACGTACCGAGGTCTGTGAGCCGCTCTTCCCGAACTACCTTTTTGTTGAGTTTGATCCTGAGCGAATTCATACCACGACCATCAGCGCTACCCGAGGTGTCAGTAATTTCGTGCGGTTTGGTAACATGCCAACCATCATTCCACAACAGGTGATCGACGATCTATTGTCGCACCCGACACAAGGGATTACCGACCCACAGACGCCGCAGCCCGGCGATAGCGTATTAATTACCGATGGGATATTTAGTGGTCTGAACGCCATCTATACAGAACCAGACGGCGAAGCCCGTTCGATGCTATTACTGAGTTTTCTGAATAAACAGATTCGGCAAAGTATTGATAATCGACAATTTCAGAAAATGTAATATCAACAGAGCGGCACAATAGCCGCTCTCAAGATGACTCAATCAGCGCTGTAAATGCTGATCGTGTAACCACTGAGCCACTCGCTTGGCGAAATAGGTCAGCACACCGTCTGCCCCCGCGCGTTTAAAGCACAGCAGCGATTCCATAATCACGGGCTCTTCCTGTAGCCAGCCATTTTGAATGGCTGCCATGTGCATCGCATATTCACCAGATACCTGATAGGCAAACGTCGGAACCCCAAACGTATCCTTCACACGACGAAGCACGTCCAGATAAGGCATACCGGGTTTCACCATAACCATGTCCGCCCCTTCCTGAAGATCTTGTGCAATTTCCTGCAGAGCTTCATCGCTATTGGCTGGATCCATTTGGTAGGTTTTCTTGTTGCCGCCTTTTAGGTTCCCAGCAGAACCAATCGCATCACGAAACGGGCCATAGTAGCAAGAAGCGTATTTCGCCGAGTACGCCATAATCTGCGTATTAATCAGGTTTTCTACTTCCAACGTCTCCCGAATCGCGCCGATTCTCCCATCCATCATATCGCTAGGCGCAACGATTTCAGCCCCCGCTTCTGCATGTGACAACGCCTGCTTAACTAAAATTTCTTTGGTAGTATCGTTAATGACATACCCATCTGCATCAATGATGCCGTCCTGACCGTGAGTGGTGTAGGGATCGAGCGCGACATCCGTCAACAGACCTAACTCAGGCACCGCATCTTTTAGCGCCCGTACCGTCCGCTGCACCAGGCCATTCGGGTTATAAGCTTCTTCGGCATATAATGATTTTTTATCAGCCTCAATGACCGGAAATAGCGACAGCACAGGGATACCTAATTTGGCGATCGTTTCCGCTTCCTGCTGCAGCACATCAATCGACATTCTGAAAACCCCCGGCATAGAGGGAACTTCCTGACGTTGACGAGAACCTTCCATCACAAAGACTGGATAAATTAGGTCATTAACCGTTAGATGATGTTCAGCAACCAGACGGCGACTGAAATCATGGCGACGGATACGGCGCATACGCCGCCCTGGAAATGTGCCGGGAAAAGCATTGCTCATATCATTATTCTCCTGAATCAGGCCAGCCGGAAAACCCGGCGGGCATTTTCATCTGTTTTCTGCCCCAACCATGCGGCATCGTCTTCCCGCCATCCTGCAATTTGGTGGACAATATGCGGTAGAAAACAGGGTTCGTTACGGCGGAATACCGGCTTGGGGCTTAAATCCCGTGGTAACAAATAGGGTGCGTCGGTTTCCAATAACAACCGATCGACTGGAATATGTTTTAGCAATGACCGCAACTCAAGTCCTCTGCGCTCATCACACACCCAACCAGTAATCCCCACCATTAGACCCTGCGCGATACATTCATCAAGTTCCGTCCGATTACCGGTAAAACAATGGATCACCGCAGACGGAAGCTTATCGAGCCAGGGCTTTAATAAAGCAAGGAAACGAACATGTGCCTCACGGCAATGTAGGAATACGGGCAAAGACAACTCAGCCGCCAGTGCCAATTGTGCACTGAAAGCCAATTCCTGCTCCGCAGGCGTCGAAAAATTCCGATTGAAATCAAGCCCGCATTCACCAATGGAAACCACACGATCTGATTGCGCCAGGTGATAAACTTGCTCGACAGTTGAATCATTCCAATGGCTGGCATCGTGCGGATGCACACCCGCCGTTGACCAACAGTAAGCAGGATATTGCTCAGCTAGCGCTAAAGCCTGCTTACTTTCCTCAATATTTGTCCCTGTAATCAGCATACCGCTGACACCAGCCTGTTGCGCACGAGCGACAACCAGCTCTCGATCCTTTGTAAACTGAGAGTTGGTTAAATTGACACCGATATCAAACATGGATTATTTATCCGTTATCACGGCTGAATTGCGACCATAGAAAATAAAAAACAAAACCTCTCAGAGAGAGGTTATATCTGTACCAAACCAGAGGAAATTCAACCTTATGGAGAAGGTTCTTCCGTCTCGGCACGACGTCCTTTACCCACGTAAAACCGAGAGAAGAATACGCCGATTTCAAACAGCAGGTACATAGGAATGGCTAACAGCGTCTGAGAAAATACATCCGGCGGCGTCAATATCATTCCAACAACAAATGCACCGACCAGCATATAAGGCCGTTTCTTTTTCAGATCATCGGGGGTAATCACGCCACTCCAACAAAGCAACACAATGGCGATGGGCACTTCAAATGACACCCCAAATGCCATAAATAACGCCATGACGAAATCAAGATAATTATTGATATCCGTCGCAATCAAAACACCTTGTGGTGCCGTTTTGGCAAAGAAACCAAACGCCAGCGGAAATACCACAAAATAAGCAAATGCCATCCCCGCATAGAACAACAAGCTGCTGGAAATCAGCAAAGGCATCATCAAACGGCGTTCATGTTTATACAACGCTGGCGCGACAAAAGCCCAGACCTGATACAACACTAACGGAGCTGAAATAAATACCGACACAATCATCGTTAGTTTTATTGGCGTAAAAAACGGTGAAGCGACATCGGTTGCGATCATATTCGCACCAGTCGGAAGTTGCTCAATCAGTGGGGCAGAAACGATCTGATAAATGTCATTGGCAAAATATACCAGACAAAAGAACACGCCCAGTATGCAGATGATACTGTTCAATAGCCGCTTACGCAGCTCGATCAGGTGGCTAATCAGCGGTTGGGTATCTTCAGCAGCCATAAACTAACGATCATCACTTTTTTGGTAAGGAGAAACAGCCGAAAGCTGCTCTGGCTTGGATTTGCTTTCTGTCGCAGGGATTGCTTGACTCTCGTTTTCTACGCCTTTTTTTTCTAATATATTGTTTTTAAATATATTGTTTTCGGCAGTATCCTGCTGAGCAAGCACCTCAGGCTGATCCAAGTTTGGCGAGGCAGTATTCTCCGACGCCGATGGAGAAGCGCGTTCCACATCAATAACACCGTCATGCACGGCTTCAGGATCGCTCAACGGCTGATTGGTCGACGGGTTAGCGCCTTCCACATCGGTGGGAGATTTTGAATAGCTGCGTTTCATCGCTTCGGCCGCTTCTTTAAGCTCGTCCATGGACGCTTTTAATTCTGGCGACAAATTTTGCAAGCTAGCTTTCTCAACCTTCTTGAGGCTTTCCTGCAGCTCCTGCAATTTTAATTCCTGCGACAGCTCGTTCTGAACCGTAGATGCCAGCGAACGTAGCGTTCGAATCCAACTGGCTACCGTTCTTACGGCAACAGGCAATCGCTCAGGCCCAAGAACAACCAGGCCTATCACCATAACCAGCAATAGCTCGCCAAACCCGATATCAAACACAGATTACACCTGCTCTTTATGCTGGCTCTTCGCGTCTTCTTGTTTCGTTTCAGGTTGCTTTTCTGCGATCGACTTAGTCGCGAAATCGGCATCCTGTTCTGTTTTATCGGCATTGGCAGAAGGCTGTTCATCACCCATGGCCTTTTTGAAGCCTTTGATTGATGCGCCCAGATCTGAACCCAATGTTCTCAGCTTGTTGGTACCAAACAGCAATACGACGATTACCGCAATAATCAACAAGTTCCAAATACTAATACCGCCCATGCTATTTACCTCTTTGAAAAAAGGGGGTCATAAAAACGATCATCATTATATAAGGCAATTCTGCTATACATGATGATCTGCTTCAATGAGTTCGACGCCAACCAATAATCCAGGCGATAATTCCTGCCGCCATCAGCCCTGCTGGAACGATATCGGCTTCCACATGGCTCACCAGTAACACCGTACCACTGATCAGCAGTGTCGCGCCAATCCCCAACAGATAACGGGATTGCCCTTGACGCACTCGCTGAGTCTGCAACTCATCGATAAGCTTGTCTACACTCTGTTTCAACGTCTTATGCTGACGTAAACTGTCATAAAACAACTCGGGTATTTCAGGCAATTTCTCAGCCCAAAACGGCGCTTTCTCTTTTAAAGCACGCATCATTGCTGGTAAACCAACCTGATCTTTCAACCAGGTTTCCAAAAACGGTTTGGCCGTTTTCCAGAGATCGAGCTGAGGATAGAGCTGCCGCCCAATCCCCTCAATATACAGCAACGTCTTTTGCAACAGGACTAATTGCGGCTGCACTTCCATATTAAAGCGGCGAGCTGTATTAAAGAGATTCAATAATACATGACCAAATGAAATTTCTGCTAATGGCTTTTCAAAAATAGGCTCACACACCGTACGGATTGCGAATTCAAAATCTTCAACGTTGGTATCCGCTGGCACCCAGCCGGAATCCACATGCAATTCGGCAACTTTACGGTAATCGCGATTAAAAAAAGCGATGAAGTTTTCAGCCAGATAGCGTTTATCTTCTTTATTCAGAGAACCGACGATGCCGCAGTCAATCCCGATATACTGCGGATTTTCAGGATGTTCGTAACTGATAAAGATATTACCCGGGTGCATGTCCGCATGGAAAAAGCTATCCCGGAAAACCTGCGTAAAGAAAACCTGAACGCCACGTTCCGCGAGAAGTTGCATATTGGTGCCATTGGCTTTCAACGTTTCGACATCCGAAACGGGAATACCGTAAATGCGCTCCATAACCAGCATGCTTTCGCTACAGTAGTCTGAATACACTTCCGGAATATACAGCATCGGGCTATCTTCGAAATTACGTCTCAGTTGAATCGCATTTGCCGCTTCACGCAGCAAATTCAACTCATCAAGCAACGTCTTTTCATATTCCCTCACCACTTCCAAAGGACGGAGTCGCCGTCCATCCGGCAATAATCGTGGTAACCAACCAGCCAGGCGCTTCATCAGGCGCATATCTGCTCTGATAACAGGTAAAATGTCGGGTCGTATGACTTTAATAACGATCTCTTTACCCGTGCTTTTCAGACGAGCAGTATGTACCTGTGCGATAGAGGCTGAGGCTAACGGTTCGATATCAAAATCATCAAACCAGCTTTCTAATGGGATATCGCCCATAGACTGTTCTATCTGCTTACGCGCCAATCTTCCTTCAAAGGGAGCAACACGGTCTTGCAGCAAGGCGAGCTGATCGGCAATCGCAGGAGGAAACAGATCGCGGCGCGTCGACATCATTTGACCAAACTTTATCCACACCGGACCAAGCTCTTGCAACGCTAATCTCAGCCGTTCTCCCAGAGGCTTGTCGCGATGATGGTTTGGCAACCAAAATAGCAGGCGTCGTCCCAAACGCAGTGGGATAGTGAGTCGTATTTTGGGAATCAGTTCATCCAGACCATAGCTCAACAAAACGCGAACGATGCTGTAAAGGCGGAGTAGCTCACCAGGCATCATCGTAGAGTCTCCAATTTTGCCAACCGTTCGGATAACCGATCGACTGATTTATCCAGGGCCGCAATTTCATCATGAAACCAAACGTGTTCAAGTCGACCAGGAGCCAAACGCCACTCTTCCACAATCGTTTCTGATAGTACGTGTTGTGATCGACATAAGGTCTGTCCCAAGAAACGCAGTGTTTTTTGCGTAGTCTGGCTTAGGTTCTGAGCAACAATATCGCCTAGGTATGGGGCAAACCACTCCGCAGGATCAAACTCGGCTAAATCAAGCAGCGTAATAAATTGCTGTGCTACTTGAATATCCCCTTCAATAACCAGCTCGCCGCTGCGCATCAGAGCAGATAAGTTCTGGCGATCCCGCAATTTCAGTAAAACAGAAATGCGGGTTTTGAGCTGACAGTCTGCCTCATCCTCCCACTGACTTATCACATCAAGGCGTTGTTCATTGAAAACCAGTACCACAGGCGCATCCAATTCAGATAACACGATCTTCAGTGTTTTTCCCTGTAGACGTTGGCGAGCGGTTTTCATACTACGGTCACGAAACAACAGCTGATTCAATGCTGTTTCCAGCGTAGCGGTCAGAACAGACGTTATCAGCATGGGCGTTTCCAATCAGAATTTAAAACCGCGGTGTAGCGCAACAATCCCACCGGTAAGGTTGAAATAATTCACACTGTCAAAACCTGCGTCCCCCATCATCCCCTTCAACGTTTCCTGATCGGGGTGCATACGGATTGATTCAGCCAGATAGCGGTAGCTATTCGCATCACTCACCACCATTTCGCCGATTCTTGGCAGGATATGGAATGAGTAGGCATCGTAAACCTTGCTTAGCGGTTGAAACGTTGGCTTGGAAAACTCAAGAACCAACAAGCGTCCACCGGGTTTCAGGACACGATACATGGAACGCAACGCTTTATTCTTGTCGGTGACGTTACGTAAACCGAAAGAAATGGTGATGCAGTCAAAATAACCATCGGGAAATGGCAACGCTTCCGCGTTGGCTTGCACATAACTGATATTATTGATAATACCCTTGTTACGCAGTTTCTCACGCCCAACTTTTAACATTGATGCGTTAATATCAGCTAGGACGACTTCACCCTCATCGCCCACCATCCGGGAAAATTTTGCAGTCAGATCGCCGGTTCCGCCAGCAAGATCAAGAACTCGCTGGCCACGACGCACACCGCTGCACTCAATAGTGAAACGCTTCCAGACACGATGAATACCAAAGGACATCAGATCATTCATCAGATCGTATTTTGCTGCTACGGAATGAAAAACTTCAGCCACCATGACTTCTTTTTCATCCTTGGCGACAGTACGAAAACCAAAGTCTGTTGTTTTCTCCTGCTCGTTTGCCATTTTATCCGCCTACTATTCCAGTCAAATGTCGGGTCTACCTATTAAGGGGGAGAGTTTAACAGACCCGTACAAAAAGCTCACCGCCGAATACCTATCGGTTAAGGATGATCAAGGCTGACGTTTCTCATCCAAGCCCAAACTGTCAGACTCTACCACCGTCAAATCCTGCCCAACATTTTCATACTCGGCATCTTCATTTACAGCAGCCTGCTCTGCCAGAGAAGGGCTAATAGGGCGTTTAATTTCCACGCCTAGATGGCGAAACCCTTCGGCTTGACCAATGAGGTTACCACGCCCAGACGAAAGTTTATTCATTGACTGACGATAATTTCCCTGAGCTTTATCAAGGCTTTGACCTAGTGCTTCCATATCATCAACAAACAAACGCAGTTTGTCATATAACCGTGATGCTCGTTCGGCGATCTGTTGCGCATTACGGCTTTGTTGCTCATAACGCCACAGATTATTAATGGTGCGTAGTGCAACCAACAGTGTCGTCGGGCTAACCAGCATAATATTGTGCTTTAGTGCCTCGCTGATCAACTCAGGCTGACGATCGATAGCCAGTAAAAAAGCCGGTTCGACGGGAATAAACATGAGAACATAATCCAGAGAACGTAGCCCCGGCAGTTGCTGGTAGTCTTTACTGCCCAGCATGCGGATATGGCCACGAACGGACAGCAAATGCTCATTCAATGCAGCCAGACGCTCAGCGTCATCTTCGCTATTAAAATAGCGTTCATAGGCCACCAGCGACATTTTTGCATCAACCACAACATCCTTGCCTTGGGGTAAACGCACGATCACGTCCGGCTGCATACGGTTGTGAGTGCTGGTCTGAATGCTAACCTGCGTCTGATATTCATATCCCTCACGCAAACCCGAGGCTTCCAGCACACGGCTCAGTACAACCTCGCCCCAATTCCCTTGCGTTTTGTTGTCCCCTTTCAGGGCTTTGGTCAGATTAATCGCTTCACGCGCCATCTGCGCATTCAACTGTTGCAGGTTCCGTATCTCATGAGCCAGCGTATGTCGTTCACACGCTTCCGCACCAAAGCTATCCTGTACCTGGCGACGAAAACCATCAAGCTGTTCACGTAATGGCATGAGCAAACTATCCAGGCTCTGTTTGTTCTGCTCGTCTACTTTGCGGCCGCTATGTTCAAAAATCCGATTAGCCAGATTCTCAAATTGTGTCGTCAGACGTTGTTCACTATTGACCAGCAGACGCTGCTTTTCTTCTGCGGCCATACGGGTTTCTTCCAACCGAATCGTGACTTCACGCAGTTCAGCCTCTTGTGCACGGTTAATTTCCCGTAATGTCCGTAGTTCCTGATTTAACTGGTCACATTCTGCCCGCAGTTGTCCCAACTGTTGCAGCTTTTCATGATTAGCTGACAGTTGCGCGTGGACGTTACGTAATTCCAGCTCATTCTGTCGCAAACGTTGTTCATCCTGCTGCCTGGCCTGCTGCCCCTCCGCCAACGATATCTGCGCTTGCTGTAACGAGTGCTCCAGCAAGCGTTGTTCGGTATCGAGGTGGGATAATCGCTGTTGCTGCCTCAGGCTGGCGATCAACCAACCGACCAATAGGCCAATCACGCCCCCGCCGAATCCATAAAATAGGTTGATATCCACAATGCCTCCGCGGCGTATATCACTGTGCGTCAAGGTAAAATGATACTGTATGGATGTCCAGAGACATTTCTGATAAGGGGAGAAATGAATGGAAAAATGCGAACCGTATTCCGCATGGCGGCAAGAATACGGCAATCGAGGTAAATATCAGGTAAATACCTATCAACGCTTTCCCAAAGGTGGATCCACCTTTGGGAAAATCCCTTCAGCGAGAATCAGTTAGCCTAAACGCTGCTGCGCGTCATTGATAGCCCGAGTAACCTGCTGTGGTGATACCCCTCCCTGAGCGGCACGTTTGTCCAAACAGGACTGCAAAGACAAAATAGGGTAAACATCATCTGCGATCACTGAGCTAAACTTCTGCAAGTCAGCCAATGATAACGCTTCCAGAGCTTTCCCTTGGTTAATCGCTTCGACCACCGCTTCACCAACGATATGATGCGCTTCGCGGAACGGCACACCTTTGGCAACCAAATAATCGGCCAATTCCGTTGCATTGGCATAGCCTTGTTCTGCGGCTTCTTTACAGCGAGGACGTTTCACCTGAATCCCTTCCAGCACCAGTGCTGCCATCATCAGGCAGTCATGCCAAGTATCCAGCGCATCGAACAGCCCTTCCTTATCTTCCTGCATGTCCTTGTTATACGCTAACGGCAGCCCTTTCAGCGTCATCATCATGCCAGTTAATGCCCCTTGCACCCGACCGCATTTACCGCGGATCAGTTCCAGCGCATCTGGATTTTTCTTCTGTGGCATTAGAGAAGAACCCGACGTCACACGATCGGATAGCTCTACAAACGCGGCTTCACCGCTATTAAAGAAGATCAGATCTTCAGCAAAACGCGACAGGTGGATCATACCGATCGAAGCATCAGAAAGCAGTTCCAGTACGTGATCGCGATCGGAGACGGTATCCAGACTATTTCGCGTCGCTGAAGCAAACCCCAGCCAGCCAGCCAGTTGCTCACGATCGATTGGATATGCCGTACCGGCCAGCGCACCACAGCCTAACGGACTCACATCCAGACGTTTCAGCGTGTCTTCCAGACGACTTTCGTCACGCACCAACATTTCATGGTAGGCCAAACACCAATGTGCAAACGTAACTGGCTGAGCGCGTTGCAGGTGGGTATACCCCGGCATGACCGCATCCTGATTGCTTTTCGCCGTTGTCACCAGCGACTGACGCAATTGGCGCACCGCCAACAACAGTTCCGAGATTTGCGTTTTACACCATAACTTCAGGTCTGTGGCAACCTGATCGTTGCGACTGCGCCCTGTATGCAGCTTTTTGCCTAAATCACCGACTTTTTCAATCAGGCGCTGTTCAACCCAGCTATGAATATCTTCCGCATCACTTTGCAGGATAATCTCTGAATCAGACTGGACTTCAACTAACAGCGCATTCAATGCCTGTTCCAGTTGTTCCTGTTCTTGTTCGCTGAGTACATTGACGGTCACTAGCGCTTTCGACCAGCCCACAGAGCCGATGATGTCCTGCTCTGCCAGGCGATAATCAAACCGCAGTGAGTCATTAAACTGTTTAAACCGTTGATCTGCTGCCTGGCTGAACCGACCGCCCCACAAAGCCATAACCATTACTCCCGGAATTGAATGTCTGGCACAGCAACCGTGTCACGAACTGTGCCAATAAAAACTGTGCCAATAAAATAAGAACGGCATCATGCCATACTCGTCACGCTCTGACCTGCAAAAATATCACGCCAGAATGCGTGTGCCGATCGCGACACCGTTAAACAAGGCAGGCAGTTGATCGGCGTGACGCCAACTGGCGATATCCACAGGACGCCCCAGAGTCCGTGCTGCATCCAGAGCAGCATTGACCTTGACGATCATGCCATCAGTAATAATACCCTGCACAATCAACTGCTCGGCCTTCTGGGCGGTCATCTCGGCGATGCGTTGACCTTTTCCGTCCAAAATACCACTCACATCAGACAGCAGGATTAAATCGGCCCCTAATGTTGCCGCCAACGCGGTGGCAGCCTGATCGGCATTGACATTCATCAGTTCGCCCTGAGCGGTGATCCCAATGGAACTCACGACAGGTAAGTACCCCGCTGACAACAGCGTATTCAGCAGTATCGGAGAACCGGCTTCCGCTTTGCCCACAAAGCCCAGCGCCTCATCCAATTGCGTCACGTTCGTGCTACCGCCATCCGCCAAACATAAGCCAACGGCATTAATATCGTGCTTTTTCGCCCAGGATAAGAGTGTCTTATTGGCAGACCCGGCCAGCGCGCCGGTGATGATATCAATCTGATCGGCAGGCGTGACACGCAGACCATTCTTCTTTACCACCGGCAATGACAATTTCTTCATCAGGTCGTCAACCAGACACCCACCACCATGCACAATCACCAGCGGTCGCTGATGTTCCTGACGGTATGTCACTAACGCCGTAAACAGGCGCTCTAGCGCTTCTTCACTATCCAGTAAAACGCCACCTAGTTTGATAATTAACGGGTTCATTGTTCTTTTGCGCCTCGGAATGATGAATTTTTAATTTAAAGTAAAGATTGGGTTTCCGGGAAACCGAAACGAATATTCAGGCATTGCACCGCTTGAGCGGCTGCGCCTTTCAGCAGGTTATCTTCTGTAGCAACGATAATCAGGTGCTCTCCATCAACGGAAAAACCAATATCGCAGAAGGGTAAACCGACAACCGATTTCAACGCAGGCACGCCCTTCTCATACAGGCGTACCAGCGGTTTGTCATGATAGGCATTATGGTAAGCCTCGGCGATATCCTGCTGGGTCACGCCCGGCTGTAAGCGGCAAGTGATGGTTTCCAATATGCCACGAGCAAAATTACCGAGATGAGGCGTGAAAATAACCGGCGTACCGAGATGAGTTGAAATCTCCGGGGCATGACGATGATTGAAAATGCCATAGGGTTGCAGACTGACCTCACAGAAACTGCTGGTCAGTGACGCTTTACGGCCCGCTCCGCTTACGCCACTCACGGCATTGATTACCGGCCATTGTGTGAGATTCAGCAGTTGTGCATCGATGAGCGGCTTCAACGATAGCTGTGCTGCGGTGGGGTAACACCCAGGCACAGCAACCAGTTGCGCATGTTTGATACTTTCAGCCTGCCATTCGGCCAGACCATATACCGCCTGCGCCAGCCAATCCGTATGCTGATGTTCAAATCCATAGTAGCGGGTATAAAAATCGGCATCCTGTACGCGATAGGCTCCAGACAAATCAAATACCGTGCAACCTGCTGCCAGAAATTCAGGTGCCAAATCGTGGCTCACCTTGTGATCCGTCGCCAGAAACACGACATCGATACCTTTGGCAGCCTCAGCAACCTGCGTCAAGGGTTGTACCGGCAAATCGATAATGCCTTTCAGCTGTGGATGCAAATCGGAGATCAGTTTCCCGGCATCAACACTTTGCGCTGAAACCGCTAAAGCGGTTATGTTCATCTGTGGGTGACGGTTCAGGTAAAGTGCAAGTTCAGCACCGGTATAACCACTTGCACCAACAATCAACGTATTCAGCATGAGATCCGTACACCTTCTTATTTATCGATGAAACAGGTAACAAGGCTCACCAGCGTTAACACGCTGTTCACCCAAGAAACTATGTGAAAAGGTGGATTCTCCACGACCTGTATTTTAGGGTTTCCTTTCACATAGCGATATTGTATTTTTATTCACAATTAATGCATGAATATTGATACTATCCTAACCAGAGGCTGTCAACAGTGAAGATGAATTTACCCCCTTTTATTGAGCTATACCGGGCGCTGATCGCGACTCCGTCTATCAGCGCAACCGAAAGCGCGCTCGATCAAAGTAATCAGACATTAATCAACCTGTTGGCTGGCTGGTTCACCGATTTAGGCTTCCATGTCGACGTTCAACCCGTTCCCGGTACCCTCAATAAATTTAATATGCTGGCGCGGATTGGTGAAGGAAAAGGCGGTTTATTGTTGGCTGGGCACACCGACACCGTGCCTTTTGACGATGGACGTTGGACACGTGACCCTTTTACGCTGACCGAACACGACAATAAACTTTACGGTTTGGGTACGGCAGATATGAAAGGTTTTTTTGCCTTTATTCTTGATGCCTTACGCGATATCGATCCGACCAAACTGACGAAACCGCTCTATGTACTGGCAACAGCGGATGAAGAGACGACGATGGCTGGCGCCAAGTATTTCTCCGAATCGGCACAGATTCGCCCGGACTGCGCCATTATCGGCGAGCCAACCTCACTGCAACCGGTGCGGGCACATAAAGGCCACATGTCCAACGCGATCCGTATTCAGGGGCAATCCGGCCACTCCAGCGACCCATCACGCGGCGTAAACGCAATTGAGCTGATGCATGAGGCGATCTCCCATCTGTTAACCTTGCGCAATACCCTACAGGAACGCTATCACAACCCGATTTTTCACATTCCCCACCCCACCATGAACCTCGGCCACATCCATGGCGGCGACGCAGCTAACCGTATTTGCGGCTGCTGTGAGCTCCATATGGATATCCGCCCGCTGCCGGGTATAACGCTGAACGATTTGAACGGACTGCTGGCTGAAGCGCTCTCACCTGTCAGCCAACGCTGGCCGGGACGTTTGACCATCAGCGAACTGCATCCCCCGATTCCCGGATACGAATGCCCTGTGGATCATAACCTGGTATCCGTCGTGGAGAATCTGCTGGGGACGAAAACGGAAATCGTAAACTACTGCACCGAAGCGCCATTTATTCAGACGTTGTGCCCCACGCTAGTTCTGGGGCCGGGATCGATCGAACAAGCGCACCAGCCGGACGAATATATTGATACCGCATTTATCAAACCGACGCGGGAACTGATTGCGCAGGTGATTCACCACTTCTGCCATCACGGAAATTAACGGCAAAACACGGGGCGTTTGTCCCCGTGTTTCCCTCACTAATAAGTTCACCTAATGTCAGCCCTTCTGTAATTAAATTTCACAAATTGCCAACGCGATACCAAAGCGGGTACAAAGATCGGGGGACAGAAAGAATAGCAAGAACAGGGAATCGTCAATTGACGAATCTGCCTTATCGTGGCTAGATGGAGTCAGTACGTCAAAATATGTCAAGTGAAATAAACTTACAAAAATAGAGAGATGGGTCAGGGTAAATATGAACGAACAATATTCCGCAATGCGAAGTAACGTCAGTATGCTCGGCAAGCTGCTTGGCGATACGATCAAGGAGGCATTGGGCGAAAACATTCTTGATAAAGTAGAAACGATTCGCAAATTGTCAAAGTCTTCCCGCGCAGGCAGTGAGAAGCATCGTCAGGAACTGCTAAACACACTACAGAATCTCTCTAACGATGAGCTGTTGCCCGTTGCCCGCGCATTTAGCCAGTTTCTTAACCTGACCAATACCGCAGAGCAATACCATACGATCTCCCCCCATGGAGAAGCCGCCAGCAACCCAGAAATACTGACCAAAACGTTTGAACGTTTAAAAGATCATAATGACCTGACAGACCGAGACATCCGCGATGCCATCGAATCTCTGTCAATTGAGCTGGTGCTAACCGCCCACCCGACGGAAATTACGCGCCGCACGCTGATTCACAAACTGGTTGAAGTTAATACCTGTCTTCAACAGCTCGATCACGATGACCTCGCAGATTACGAACGCAATAAAATCATGCGTCGCCTGCGTCAAATCATTGCCCAATCCTGGCATACGGATGAAATTCGTAAAATCCGTCCGACACCGGTAGATGAAGCTAAATGGGGATTTGCCGTCGTTGAGAACAGTTTGTGGGAAGGCGTTCCGGCTTTTCTGCGTGAATTGGATGAACAGCTGGAGCAAGCCTTTGGCTACCGCCTGCCGGTAGAATCCGTTCCCGTGCGTTTCACCTCCTGGATGGGCGGCGATCGCGATGGTAACCCGAACGTTACCGCTGAAATTACTCAACATGTGTTATTACTCAGCCGCTGGAAAGCCGCTGACCTGTTCCTGCGTGACATTCAGGTGCTGGTCTCTGAGCTATCCATGTCTGAATGTACGCCAGAATTACACGAACGAGCTGGCGGCCCCGATATTCAGGAACCTTATCGCGCCATCATGAAATCACTGCGTAGCCAGCTCAATACGACGCTAAGCTACCTTGAGGCTCGTCTTAAAGGCGAACAGTTATTGCCGCCTAAAGACTTACTGGTTAACAACGAGCAGCTCTGGGAACCGTTGTATGCGTGCTACCAGTCTTTACACACCTGTGGGATGGGGATTATCGCCGATGGTCAACTGCTGGATACGCTGCGCCGCGTACGCTGTTTCGGGGTGCCGTTAGTCCGCATTGATGTGCGTCAGGAAAGTACCCGCCACACCGATGCGCTGGCTGAAATTACCCGCTATCTCGGTCTGGGCGATTACGAAAGCTGGTCTGAATCCGATAAACAAGCCTTCCTGATCCGCGAATTAAGTTCCAAACGCCCATTGTTACCTCGCTATTGGGAGCCAAGCGCCGATACCAAAGAAGTGCTTGATACCTGCCGCGTTATTGCTAAAGCGCCGCAAGGTTCCATTGCCGCTTACGTCATTTCCATGGCACGTACGCCCTCCGATGTACTGGCGGTGCACCTGCTGCTCAAAGAGGCTGGCTGCCCGTTCGCGTTACCTGTTGCCCCACTCTTTGAAACACTGGATGACCTGAACAATGCTGACGATGTGATGACGCAACTGCTGAACATCGATTGGTATCGTGGTTTCATTCAGGGCAAACAAATGGTCATGATTGGCTATTCTGACTCGGCAAAAGATGCTGGCGTGATGGCCGCGTCATGGGCGCAATACCGTGCGCAGGATGCGCTAATCAAAACCTGTGAAAAAGCGGGTATCGCGTTAACGTTATTCCATGGCCGTGGGGGATCAATCGGCCGCGGGGGCGCACCAGCCCATGCCGCGTTATTGTCTCAGCCGCCGGGAAGCCTGAAAGGTGGCCTGCGCGTAACCGAACAGGGTGAAATGATCCGTTTCAAATACGGCCTGCCCGAGGTCACCATCAGTAGTCTGGCGCTGTATACTGGTGCCATTCTGGAAGCTAACCTGCTGCCCCCGCCGGAGCCCAAGCAGGAATGGCAGGAAGTGATGAACGAACTCTCCCGCGTTTCCTGCGATATGTATCGTGGATACGTACGTGAGAACCCGGATTTCGTCCCTTATTTCCGTGCGGCAACGCCCGAACTGGAACTGGGAAAACTGCCGTTGGGTTCACGTCCGGCGAAACGCCGTCCAAATGGTGGCGTCGAAAGTCTGCGCGCCATTCCATGGATCTTTGCCTGGACGCAAAACCGTCTGATGCTGCCCGCCTGGTTAGGTGCCGGTGCAGCATTGCAGAAAGTGGTTGATGACGGTAAGCAGAAACAGCTTGAAACCATGTGTCGGGACTGGCCGTTTTTCTCCACGCGAATTGGTATGCTGGAAATGGTATTTGCCAAAGCTGACCTGTGGCTGGCGGAATATTACGACCAGCGTCTGGTTGACGAAAAACTTTGGTCGTTAGGAAAACAACTGCGCGATCAGCTAGCCGACGACATCAACGTCGTGCTGACCATCGCCAATGACGATCACCTGATGGAAGACCTACCGTGGATTGCAGAATCCATTGCCTTACGTAACGTCTATACCGACCCGTTAAACGTCCTTCAGGCCGAACTCCTGCATCGCTCACGCCAGCAGGAACAACCCAGCCCTGAGGTTGAATTGGCGCTGATGGTAACGATAGCGGGTGTTGCCGCAGGAATGCGGAACACGGGTTAATGGCAATTTAGAAAACGAAAATCACTCGATCTGCACGGCCTCTCTATTGAGAGGCCGTGCCATAGATAAGGCTAGGGAGTAAACGTTGTGACACTATCCAATGGCAAATGCCAGTCCAACGTGTTCCAGGGGCTTTCCGGGTTACCGGCTAAACGACGCAGAATATCCATCTGATCATTAATAAAATCGACCGTCGTTAGTGAACGCCAATATTGCCGTCCGACGACATAACTGATCGCGAAGTGGTACCAACTGTCATATTTCAATTGGGCATCCCGCGCCATTGACATGATCAAACCCCAGCCTTCTTCCTCACCCACCATACCGATAGCCATACCCCAACGACATAGATTAACGCCACGGCCTTCGTCCCAGGCATCAATTCCGGTACGGCCCAGTGTGAACCGATTGAGCTTCACGACCAGCAATTCGTTGTAATGTTCTTCATCATGTTGATGCCGCTGAATATAGTCATCCATTTCCGCTTCTGACATGGCAGACAAAACCTGCTGTAAACGTCGATAACCTGGTCCGTGCCCATGACCATTCCTCAAGCGATCGATCTGGCGCAACAGCGCCTCACGGGTTTCAATGCCCCAATCCCGCCGCAAAATATGGCGGATCGCCTTTATGGCGGTTTGCTTATCACCGCCACCATCCAGAACATCATGTCGGTCATGGTTCATTTCTGTCAGAATGGCTGACATTCCCAGCCCCCATAGCTGAGCTTTGGATAATGGCTTTGTATTTTCCTGATTTTCTGTTGTCATGCGTCATGTGCTCCCTGTTTTTCCAACGCCATCTGCTCCAACTTCGCCAGCCATCCGCCAATTTCATCCATATCGCCACCGTATTCTTGGTATAGCGTGGCACCACGCTGCGCCTTGTCATACAGGCCTAATTCACAGGCGGATTTCAACAATTCTAACGCGGCATCTGGACTCTTAATATTCCAGTCGATAGCTTCTTCCAGGCTCTCTATCGCCTCTCGATGACGCCCTAAACGGCTCAGACAGATCCCACGGCGATACCATACCGAAGAGAAAGATGGCTTACATCGCACAATAAAATTCAGGTCCGACAAGGCCTCCTCATAGCGCTCAAAGATATAGTGCAAAATGATCGAGCGGGCAGAAAAATACACCCAATGCGATGCATCCAGCGCAATAGCCTGATTCACATATTCCAGCGATTTGTCATATTCATCCGTAAAACGAGAAGCCTCTGATAGCATGAACCAGATTTCGGAATCATTACGGTGGTAGCCCAGCGCCTTTTCCAATAGAGGGATAACGTCTTGGTAGATTTCCAGCTTCAACAGAACACGCGCTAAACAAACACTCGCGCCGTAGCCATTTTCGCCCTGTCGTTGCGCTTCCTCCAGCGCCCAGGTATATGCCTGCCGGGCATCCTCATATTGCTTCAGTTGATAATGGACATCACCGAGCGTCATGTAGAGCGTAGAGGAAAGCGTGCGCTCATTAAAATCGCCATGTTTGACAAAAAACGAGCGGTATATCACCTCAAAAATACTGCCTCTGATTAAGCGCAGCAGCGGCTTGGCATTATATTTAGCACGAGCCATCAGGTGATGTATGAAATCGATACACAGAGTGTAAGCCCCATTTTGCAGATAGCATTGCGCAACCTCCTCACAATACGCCATGCTGTAAGGCTTGGGTTTAATCGTAGAGAAATTATCGGCAATCGTCTGCGCATTGATTTTAATGACCTGAATCTGCGATTCCACGTCATAGGGCACTAATGTGCAGACATAAAGATAAAGCTCCCGAGCTTCAAACAGCATCCCTTGAGCCAGAAAACACCCTGCCAGCCCCTTTAACGCAACAGCATGATCGCCCTGAATATCCAGCACTCGATTAAATGCATCGGCAGCACGTAGAGTCTGCCGGTCATCCAACTCGATCTGTGCTAACCGCAGGTAGCCGTCGATTTGGTTTGGAACCAGCGTAATCAGTCGGCGGCAATATTCACGAGCCGGCGTAAAATCGCCCTGACGGTGGTAGTGAGCAATCGCCCAACACAGCAACTCCGGATCGCCGATCTCGCACGACAACAAACGTGTCAATTGCTGGTCAAACGCCGTGCTGTCATGTTGATAAATCATGCGAACCAGCAGTTCCCTATCCTGGAAGTAACGATCCACTTCTTCGCCCGTCATACCAGTAGAAAATTGCAACCCCCGCACGGGAATGTGCCATAAATCCTCACCACTCAACCATTCCAACACGTCTTCTACCTGTTGTGATGGAAAGTGTCGGTGCAGCAGTAGCGAGTTATGCTCCCAGTCAAAAATCTCCAGTAAGTGCTGCTTGATCGAATCAGGCAGGAAAGTACATTGACTCAAAAAGTCGAACAACCACAATGAAACAGGCTGTTTAATCTCAAGTTGAGCCAGGACCGATGTCGACAACACGTCGTTCCAGGCATTTTCATCGATACGACGCTGAAAATCGGCATAGACTTCCATCACGCGCTGTTTTATCGCTTCAATTTGCTGCGAGGTATCGCGCATCAAGGCGATATCATCTTCGCTAACTGCTGCATCAGTCACAGGATCAGCGATGCTGTCTGTCGCTACGCTCTCCTGTTGATCAGCATGTTCTTCTGCCGCCAGATAGCGAGCCTGCCGGAGCGCATCTTCATAGGCTGCCCGGAGTGCTTTAAACGCTTCGGCATCATCCTCTGGGTTATGCTGTCGCAACAAACGCGCATAGGCACGTCGAATTGCCGTTTGATCAACCGTTTCCTCAATCCCTAAAAATTCCCAGCATGATGTTTTCATAACGAATGAGGCTCCATCTCATCAAACACACGTTGTATTTCTTTTGTTACCCGACGAATATGCGAGGTATCCTGAGTTTCCAGGGCGTCTTCAAATACACTTAACTCATAGGCGATGCGTTCACGCGCTTCACCCATCAACTGTTCATACAAACGCTCCCCACGCGCCAGTAGTAACCGACTTTCCATACGTTCACGTGGGTGTATTTTTATCTCAGCCAACTGCTGCAAACGCACCTGAATCTCAGCATCTGACAGGTCACAGTTCTCATTGCGGATAATCGTTGATTTACTGTTTCCATCACGAAGATTTGTCGCCTGAACCTCTAATATTCCATTGATATCATAGGTATAACGTACTCGCACAATGGGCTCATCTTCCAACACCGGAGGAAACTCAATTTCCATTTCACCCAATTTGACGTTATTGCGCGTCAGGCGACTTTCCCCCTGGTAGATTTGCAGCAACATATTGGTCTGGCCATCCCGACAAGCGCAAAACACCTTTTCCCGGCTCACAGGCACCACCGTATTACGATCGATGATCGGCGTGTAATGGCCATCTTCCAGATACCCACTTGGCAAACGGCGTGACGTTTCCAGCCCTAAGGTAAACGGACACACATCCGTTAGCACGACCTCCGTTAGCCCCTGACTACGCGCCTTAAGCCCAGCCTGCACCCCCGCACCCAGCGCCACGATTTCATCAGGATTTAACGTCGCTACCGGATACTGGCCGAACAGCCTGGCTGCCAAACTTCTGACCACGGGCATGCGACTAGCACCGCCCACCAGAATGACGCAGTTCAAATCGCGGGGCGTAATCGCCGCATCATTCAACGCACGTTCAATAGGCTGCCGTAGTGCATCAATCAAGGGCGCACAGAGCGAATCGAAATCGTCGCGACTAAGGTGCCATGGATACGTCACACCATTAAAAACTGGTGCAATCGTCGCCTCATGCTGCAACGTTAACGTCCGTTTCATGCCTTCAATGTGCTGGCGCAGACGACTCATTTCCGATAATTCAAGCGATGTCAGTTTATGCTCGTTCAGAAATGCTTTAACCAGCATATCGACAAAATCCTCGCCCCCCAACGTGTTGTGCCCTGCGGTGGCATTCACTTCCATAATGCCGTCAAATAACGTCAGAACGGACACATCAAACGTACCGCCACCCAAGTCGAAGACTAAAAAGCGACTTTCCGGTTCACTCACATGTAATCCGTAGCTCAATGCCGCCGCAGTGGGTTCATTCACCAAACGTTCTACTTTGAGACCGGCTAATTGCCCGGCTAGCTGCGTGGCTTTACGCTGTTTGTCATTAAAGTAGGCGGGCACACTGATGACCGCTTCGGTGATAGGGCCGCCAAGAAAAGCTTCCGCATCTGCCTTGAGTACACGTAACAGAAAAGACGATAATTCTTCGGGCTGGTAAGTTTGAACACCGCCAAACGAGTAGGCTTTTTTGGTTCCCATGTAACGTTTGAACAACGCGGCTGTTTTAAGTGGATGGGTAATCAAACGCTCTTTGGCAACACGCCCAACTAATAGATCGTCGTTATCATCAAAGCCGATGACAGAAGGGGTGAGGTAATCGCCGTGTGCATTGGGAATCAGCACCGCTTTCTCACCATCCCAGTATGAAACCAGACTGTTGGTTGTTCCTAAATCTATCCCTATGATATGAGACATATTCCTCCCTGCTATACCCGTCATATTTCAAGTCGGCTGTGCGCTGGCTGCGTTCAGTCGCCGAAATTATTTAAGGCTGTGTGATCAATACAAAACGCCCGATGAGGATCCACCGGGCGTTAATAATCTAAAAGACCAACCGATAATAGGACTAATTATTAACATGGTAGCGCATTAAAAAAACACATTATCGCGCATTAAACCAAATATTTATCCTGCAAAAACTGACGGGCACGGTTATCCAGTCCGTATTCTGCCTCAAGCCAGCCATCAATCGAGCCATGACGCTCATAAATGGATTGTAACGCCGTGACAATGAACTCTTCCCGCACCGATAGTACGTAAGAAAATTGCCCCAATGCTTTTTCATTGAGCGTTTGAGACAGGTGCGCCAGCAGTTTTTGGCGAAAAGGCGCCAAGGTAGTATCCGTCAACAGGTAGTCTTCAACGACCGTTTGCTCATCGGCTCCCAGCGCAAACATCACCAACGCCGATCCAATACCCGTGCGATCTTTACCCACGGCACAATGTTGTACCAGCGCACCGTCATCCGACTGCTGCAACAAGGCCACCAATTGACGATAGGCCGAGTTATCAAACGGTAAACGGCGGTAAAGCTCAAGCATAAACGCACGGGAATCAAAAGCTGCTAGCACGTCAGACCCCAGCGAATCTAAATTTGCCGTGACTTCATGACGCAAGGGGTTCGCCGGAAAAGCATGATAATTCGCGCCTGACCACAGCACATCCGGCTTGGCTGAGATTTCATCTTCATCACGATAATCAACAACATGAGAAACGGGAACACCGGCCAGATAGTCACAATCCGTCTGGCTCAGCAAATCCAATGAACCAGAACGAAAGAGTTTACCGTGTCGGATAAGCCTCCCATCCGCTGCACGATTTCCCCCCAGATCGCGAAAGTTAATTCCACCGTCCAGCGGCAATAAAGAAGGGTGAAGCAACGTTGGTTCGGTCATATATCTCCTTGCGATTTGTCGTAAAGGGAGAGAAACAGTATGCAAAATTACCCGGTAGCCAGCAATCGACGGGTCGCATCCAACAGAACGCGTATCACCGTGGTTTCAGCCAGTTTCATTGTCGCGACATCAGGAATTTCCTGCTGAGTTCGGTTAACGATCACACCGGCAATCATCCCGGCTTTTAGCCCCTGACTCGCACACATGGTCAACAGCGTAGCGGACTCCATTTCATAATTCAGTACACCCATACTTTGCCATTCTTCCATTGAACCGCGAAAACGGCGCACAACGCGGCCTGAGAAGGTATCATACCGTTCCTGTCCCGGATAAAACGTATCGGATGATGCGGTGATCCCAATATGCAGTGCAACACCGGCGGCTTTCGCTGCCTCAACCAACGCGGTTGTACAGGAAAAATCAGCAACGGCGGGAAACTCCATCGGCGCGAAATGCAGGCTTGCACCGTCGAGGCGAACAGCCGCCGTTGTCACCAGAACATCGCCGACATTGATTCCTTCCTGAATCGCTCCCGTGGTGCCAACTCGCAGGAAAGTGCGAATGCCCAACTGGGCCAGTTCCTCAACCGCAATAGACGTTGACGGCCCACCGATACCGGTAGAGCAAACAATAACCGTTTTCCCATCCAGCTCCGCACGCCATGTCGTAAATTCACGATGCGATGCCAGATGCACGGGGTTATCCATCAGGCGGGCGATTTTTTCAACCCGCTCAGGATCCCCCGGAACAATGGCTAACGTCGCCCCCTGTAAAACACTTTTTGTCAGGCCGAGATGAAAAACATCAGATGCAGACATAACCGTCTCCTGGATAATGGGTTAATCAATCACAAAACGATCCTCGGTACAGCCTAGCCCCTTTCATTGTAGATTCTTTAATCGCTGATACTATTGATTATGAATCACCATCGCAGTCCCAACTCAGGAGATCGCAATGAAGACTGATGAGCTAATCGCCCTCAGGCATCGACCACAGGACTTTTCTTCGGCAGTCCCCTCACGAGCGTCCTCACTCATAAGTACAGATACCTCGGGGATTGTTGCCGGTGAAACCACCATCCCTTCTCAGGGCGAACAACTTCCGGCTTATTTAGCGAAACCAGCACATCAATCAGGCCCTTTTCCTATCGTACTGGTCGTCCAGGAAATTTTTGGCGTTCACCCGTATATTCAGGATACCTGCCGTCGCTTAGCTAAACAGGGCTACATGGCTATCGCCCCTGAACTGTATTTCCGACAAGGTGATCCCCATCAGTACCGCAACATTCAACAACTTCTAGCGGAACTCGTCCATAACGTACCAGATACCCAAGTCTTATCAGATATAGATCGTACAGCCAATTGGGCTATCAAGCAGGGAGGCGATGCCAATAAGCTTGCCATTACCGGTTTCTGTTGGGGTGGACGCATCGTTTGGCTTTATGCTGCGCATAATCCGCAGTTAAAAGCCGCGGTGGCCTGGTATGGCAAATTCAATGGCACGAAAACGCTGAATAGCCCTAAACACCCGATAGATATCGCGACCGAACTCAGTGCTCCCGTATTGGGATTATACGGCGCGAAAGATGAGGGTATCCCGCCAGAAGAGATAGATAAAATGCGTCAGGCATTACGCGCCGCCAATGCTAACGCGGAAATTATCGTCTATCCTGATGCAGGGCATGCCTTCCATGCTGATTATCGCCCCCATTACCATGCTGAATCCGCACTGGACGGCTGGCAACGCATGCTGGCCTGGCTACAAAAATACGGTATATCACCTTAGCCACACGCCATTTTGATATTTGAGAAACGAAGTCGGAACGCCACCGATCTCACAGTGGCGTTAATATTTAACCGGGCTGGTGTCACAAATTAAAATGCCGTCCAGTCTCCTTTGTCGCCACGATTTTTCTCGACCACCGTCGGAGCCAGAGAAAGTGCTGGTGCGTTTGGCGGCGTGACAGCATAGGAAGCGGTTCGCCCACCGCCATACGACTGTAATTTAAACGCGCTCACGGCCTCCGCCAGAATAGAAGCCTGCGATTGCAACGAGAGCGCGGCTGAGGCGGACTGCTCAACCAGTGCTGCATTCTGTTGTGTTGTGGTATCAATCTGCCCAACCGCCAGATTGATCTGGTTAACACCATCACTTTGTTCACGACTGGCCTGTGAAATTTCACTAATGATATCATTCACATCTTTAACATGGGCCGCCAGCCCGCCCATTGTTTCTTCGGCAGTATCAACAAGCGCCATTCCTTCACGGATTTTATCCACGGAGTCATCAATCAAATCTTTGATTTCCCGTGCAGCCGTTGCACTACGCTGTGCAAGAGAACGGACTTCCCCGGCCACTACCGCAAAGCCTCGTCCCTGTTCGCCAGCCCGTGCCGCTTCAACTGCCGCATTCAACGCCAGAATATTGGTTTGGAAAGCGATGCCGTCAATCACGCTAATAATCTCCGCCATACGCTGAGAAGAATCTCGGATACCCCGCATTTTCTGCGTAACAGAAAGCATCACATCACCACTTTGCTTAGCCGCGTTGGAAGCGTTATTCGCAATATTCGTTGCCTGATACGTGTTGTCCGCTGTGTTTTTAATGGTGGACGTCAATTGCTCCATTGATGCTGCCGTTTCTTCCAGCGAACCAGCCTGCTCTTCAGTTCGGGCCGATAAATCCTGATTACCTGCCGCAATTTGTGATGCCGCCGTCGAGATCGTTTCCGCCCCATCGCGTACCTGCCCCACAATCGTACTCAGGTTGGTGTTCATATGATCCAATGATTGCAGCAATAGCCCAGTTTCATCCTGACTGGTCACGGTGATACATGAAGTCAGGTCACCCTGTGCCACACGGTTTGCAACTTGTAGCGCTTGTTGTATTGGTCGGGTGACACTACGAGTGATCAGCCAGGCTATCAGTACACCGGATATGGCTCCGAGCACGATAATAATCAACAAAATCATTCTGGTATCGCTATAGACTTCCGCCATCGTTTCCACCGAGCGATTCATTTCATCATCCTGGAGATTGACCAGTTGCTTCACCGAATCACGATATTGGCGCTGCACAACGTTCAGATGATTGTTGAATTCAGCAACAGCGACCTCATCATTGCCAGACAGCGCATCACTAATAATTTTATCGCCTGACTTTATAAACTCGGCACGCATCGCACGAACCGTTTCGATCTGCTTGCGAGCTTGTTCCCCCGCGACCTGCTTTTCCAGATTATCAAGCAGGCGACCAATCTCCTTACGGTATGTCATGATCTGATCCAGATATTCCTGACGTCGTTCCTGACCGGAGACCAGGATCATCTGTAAATAGGCGACAAAATGTCCATTGACATTATCAATGAGATTATTGGCATCCACCGTTTGCGGATAAACATTTTTCACAATATCTCTGGCGCCATTCTGAAAACCAGACAGCTTAGACAGGGAAAGAATACTAACAACAAGCAGCATCAATATCAGGAAGGCAAATCCAGCCCCTAATCGATAGCCAATACGCCAATTCGATAAACTCACATCCTACTCCTTTTGGGTAATTCACAATAATGACTACTGCGCATAACTATGCGTCTAATAACATCAATAAACGGGAAAGCCATCATTTCCCCATAAAATAAACATGCTTTATGGGTATATTTAAAATACTCACAATGGGTTATTTTCAGATTTACTTTCAACATCAGTAAAACGTTAGAAAATACAAAAAAACCTCATCCGAAACCCCTAACTCGCTCGAATATCAAGACAAAGCGTTAGCGTTCAGGATAATATATATGCAACGTGTGACAGACGGGGATATTGCTATATCCAGGACCACCGCCATGCCGTTAACCTTATCGGCACAAGTTTCCTGAGCTTTATATGCTCTATACCCCAAATAATTCGAGTTGCATGAAGGCGGCAAGTGAGGGAATCCCGATGAGCTTACTTGAGTAAGTGATTCGGGTGAGTGAGCGCAGCCAACGCGCAAGCAACTTGAAGTATGACGGGTATAAATAATTCGAGTGGCATGACAAACACGTCAAGGCGTTTTTAACAACGTCTTTGTTGTGCTTGGATGGGTGAATTCATCATGTTGAATAATGCGAAAAATGAAGGAAGCCAGTAAAGAAAAATAAGGGATGTAGTATCGAGACTTTATTACAGCGTGAATTTTAATGCGTGGAAATAATAAAGAATAGAAAGGCAGGGAAGAATAATACATGTGTTATCTATACCCAAAATAATTCAAGTTTCAGGACAAAAACGGCAAGGCGTTTTTGAACAGCGCTTGCGCTGGCCCCGAAGGGGTGAGGCCATAAGGCCGAATAACGCGGCAAGTGAGGGACAAATTCGTCGGGAACGAATTTGACCAGCCAACGGCTGGCCTCCGGTGAGAAACAGGATGTTTCTCATTTAATCCCGATGAGCTTACTTGAGTAAGTGATTCGGGTGACAAATCTGCCGGGAGCAGATTTGAACGCGGCTTGCAGCGGCCCCAACGGGGCGAGGCTCATGGATGAGCCGAGTAACGAGCGCAGCCAACGCACATGCAACTTGAAGTATAACGGGTATATTGCTAGACGTAAAAATATCAGGGGACAACCGCCCCCTGATATTATCAGCAATGATGTTTTACTGGGTTTCACGCAGACGCTGCGCCGCCTGAACCATATTCGCCAGAGCCTGACGTGTTTCCGGCCAACCACGGGTTTTCAAGCCGCAGTCTGGGTTCACCCACAGACGCTCTGCTGGAATCCGCTGTGCCGCTTTCTTCAACAGGGCTTCCATCCATTCCACGCTTGGTACGTTCGGGGAGTGAATATCATAAACGCCCGGGCCGATTTCATTCGGATATTCGAATTCTTCAAACGACTCCAGCAATTCCATATCGGAGCGAGAGGTTTCAATGGTAATCACGTCGGCATCCAACGCGGCGATAGAATCCATGATGTCATTGAACTCGCAATAACACATGTGGGTGTGGATCTGCGTATCATCTTTCGCCACCGCGGCATTCAGACGGAAGGCATCCACTGCCCAAGCCAGATAAGCGTCCCAATCGGAGCGATGCAGCGGCAGACCTTCACGCAGCGCCGGTTCGTCAATCTGGATGATGCCAATGCCTGCAGCTTCCAAATCTGCGACTTCATCACGCAGCGCTAATGCAATCTGCTTGGCAATGGTTTCACGTGTGACGTCCTCACGTGGGAAAGACCAGCACAGGATCGTTACCGGGCCTGTCAGCATGCCCTTCATCGGCTTGTCGGTCAGAGACTGTGCGTATTTCGCCCACTCAACGGTGATCGCTTCTGGGCGGCTTACATCACCAATGATGACCGGCGGCTTCACACAGCGCGAACCGTAGCTCTGCACCCAGCCGTTCTGGGTAAAGACAAATCCATCCAGGTGCTCACCGAAGTATTCCACCATGTCGTTACGTTCGGCTTCACCGTGCACCAGCACGTCCAGACCCAGACGCTCCTGCTCAACCACGGCTTGCTTGATGTGCTCGGCAATGCCGGTACGGTAATTATTACCATCCAGACGACCTTGCTTGAAATCCAGACGCAGGCCACGAATTTCCGTAGTTTGCGGGAAAGAGCCGATTGTGGTGGTCGGCCATGCTGGCAGATTAAAACGTTCACGTTGAGCTTTCGCACGAACCGAATACTCGTTCTGTCGCTGGCTGTCCTGCGCGGTGATAGCCGCTAAGCGCTGCGCAACGGCGGTATTATTCACACGCGTCGAGGTACGGCGAGCACGAATCGGCGCACTGTAGGCCTCCAGAGCCTGACCGTTGCCGCTATTCAGCGCCTGAGACAGCAGTGACAGCTCCGCACATTTCTGAATCGCAAAGGCAAACCAGCTCTTCACTTCATCATCCAGACGTACTTCCACGCTCAGATCGATCGGGCTATGTAGCAGTGAGCATGAGCTTCCCAGCCACAATTCACGCGTCCCCACCAGCGGTTGCAGACGTTCGAACCAACTGCTCAGATCGGCACGCCAGACGTTACGGCCATTGATCACCCCCAGAGACAGTACCCAGCTAGCAGGCAACTGAGCGCTCAACGTCGCGGCATCATCCTTACCGTGAACCAGATCGATATGCAGCCCCTGAACCGGTAGCGCTTTGATCGTTTCCAGATTCTGGCTAACGCTATCGAAATAGGTCGTCAGCAGGAGTTTCACCTGACCTTGCAGCGCGTCGTAAGCAGGTTTAAACGCAGCCAGCCATTCTTGCGGCAATTCCAGCGCCAGCGCAGGCTCATCAATCTGCACCCACTCAATGCCACGTTTCGCCAGTTCCGCCAGTACCTGCTGATAAATCGGCAGAATGTCTTGCAGCAGCGATAGACGATCAAATTGCTCGCCTTTCACTTTGCCCAACCACAGGTAGGTAACCGGGCCTAACAGAACAGGCTTCACGTTATGGCCCAGCGCCAGTGCTTCATCGACCTCATCCAGCAACTGCGTCCAGGTTAGCTTGAACTGCTGCCCTTTGGTGAACTCTGGCACCATGTAGTGATAGTTCGTATTAAACCACTTGGTCATTTCTGCCGCCGCAGCCGGTTGACCCGTTGGCGCACGTCCCCGGCCAATACGGAACAGTGTGTCCAGATCGACCGAGCCATCTTCATTCTGATGACGTGCCGGTACGTTACCCAGCAGCAGACTGGTGGTCAGCACATGGTCGTACCAGGCAAAATCACCCACCGGCAGCAGATCAACGCCAGCATCCTTTTGTTGTTGCCAGTGACGTGCACGCAACTCACGTCCAACGGTCAGCAACGCTTCCTGCGTCGTGTTACCTGCCCAGTAGCTTTCCTGCGCTTTTTTCAGTTCACGGCGTAGCCCAACGCGCGGAAAACCCAGTGTGTGATTCACAATCGCCATCATTAATTCCTCATTTAGCCGTCCAGATGTTTACACATCCATAATCCGCAGGTAGTGTATTAATAACAAGCGCAATTTATTCACTGTCACTGTGAAGGACTCTCATGATCGAATTGAAACACCTGCGAACATTACAAGCCCTGCGTAATACCGGGTCGCTAGCCGCCGCCGCTGCCGTACTTCATCAAACGCAGTCAGCACTGTCCCACCAGTTCAGCGATCTGGAACAACGCCTTGGATTCAGGCTATTCGTGCGTAAAAGCCAACCGCTGCGCTTTACGCCTCAGGGAGAAATTCTGTTGCAGTTGGCAGAGCAGGTGTTGCCACAGATCCAGCAGGCGTTGCAGGCCTGTCATGAGCCGCACCAAACAACCCTACGTCTGGCCATTGAGTGTCACAGCTGTATTCAATGGCTGACGCCTGCGCTGGACGAGTTTCATCACCATTGGCCACAGGTGGTGATGGATTTTAAATCTGGCGTGACGTTCGACCCTCAACCCGCCCTCCAGCAAGGCGAGTTGGATCTGGTCATGACCTCCGACATCATGCCGCGCAGCGGCCTGCACTATTCGCCTCTGTTTGATTTTGAAGTCAGGCTAGTGCTGGCTCCCGAGCATCCACTGGCAAACAAAGAAAAAATCGAACCGGAAGATTTCAGCGCAGAAACCCTGATGATCTACCCGGTACAACGACAGCGACTGGATGTCTGGCGTCACTTTTTGCAACCAGCAGGCGTCAGCCCTGCGCTAAAAAGCGTGGATAATACGCTGCTGCTGATTCAGATGGTCGCCGCCCGTATGGGCATCGCCGCACTACCACACTGGGTTGTGGAAAGCTTCGAGCGTCAGGGGTTAATTGTGACTAAATCGCTGGGTGATGGACTTTGGAGCCGGTTGTACGCTGCCGTTCGCGATGGAGAACAGCGCCAACCGGTGATTGATGCGTTTATTCGTTCGGCGCGTCAGCACGCTTGTGAACACTTACCGTTTGTGAAGGACGCTTCACGACCCAACGCCGGTGTACCCACAGCGAGGACATAATAATCATCGTCCCCACAATAAAGCTCAACCAGTCTGGCGTCTTATGCCAGATGGCAAAGTTGACCAAAAGCCCAGCCGGCACGTGAAAGTTATTCATTATGCTAAGCGTTCCGGCATCCACCTGGGTTGCGCCGTAGTTCCACATAAAATAGCCCAGGCCGGAAGCGCCAACCCCCAACCAGAGCAGTACGCCCCACTGCAAGGTTGTGGTCGGTAATTTATCCAGATTGCCGAAGAGCAGCCACGCGGTTATCGTCACGATCGCGGCACCCAGATAAAACCAGGAAAATGCACAGTGCTGCGGCACCGGATGAATCTCCATCAGGCGCTTATAGCCAACCTGACCTGCGGCAAAACACACGTTAGCCGCCTGCACCAGCAGGAATCCCCACCAGAAATGTTCACTCACACCGTGATAATGGATCACGGCTGCGCCAAATACTGCCAACAACGCACTCATGACATAGCCCCAGCGCAGACGCTGCCGGGCAAGCAAATCATAAATCAGCGTGACGTACAGCGGCGTCATCACCGTAAAGAGTAAAAACTCAGGTACGGTCAGATACAGGTAAGCCTGAAAGACGAACAGGTACATAATACCCAGTTGGCAAGCGCCCACTAACAGATACAAGAAAATGACGCGTGGCGCATAGCCCCGAAAGCGTAAGAATGGCAAAAACACGACTGCCGCCGCCGTCAGACGAAACATCGCAGAAAACCAGCTATCAACCTGACCCGCCAGATATTCGCCAATCAGGCTGAATGAAAATGCCCACAAGATAGTGGTGATGGTAAGTAATGGCACGACAACACCCGCTGAGAAGAAAGTAGCGCCATTGTAGCGGAGATGACTGAATGAGTTTCAGTCAATGCGGTTTACATTAGATTAAAAAACAGACAAACAAAAACGCAATAATCAAGAGATACTCTGTTAAATAACTTCTACTGAGATGGTATCTGGGTCGTTAAATATATTCTATTAATATCTACCGTTACCGAAAGAATAGTGCCTCTTTTTTTGTAAAATAAAAGAGGCGCGTAGCCTAAGAATTAAATCTGCCATCTAAACCAAGCAAAGAAAACATTACCGTTATTGTATGTTCCAGGGATGTAAGTCGCCTGGAAAGAGAGTTTGTTATAACTTATTGATGCTAATGGCAACAGTACCGGAATCGGAATATATTTCCAGTTATCACGCATCGTTGCACCAGCCGTAAACCCCAAACCCAATTGAAAATCTTGATCGCGAGTTGGCCGCCAGCGCTTTTCATAACCGTAACCGCCGATAGGCTCCCATTTGTTATAAGAGTCTTTGAACGCCATAATATAAAGCCCGTGCCAATCCCCATCTTTATCCAGACGAGAAACGCCATAGCCCGCACCCCATGGCCTTTCATTATATTTGTCTGTCTTATCTTTATCGTACGTCCAGCGGTTATGCCACGTGATAGCAGGGATATAAATATCATGACTCTGTGGTTCATTCCAGGTCGTAGACAGGTTATTTTTACTTCTCTGCCACCAGCTTTCATCCTGCTTATTCGACGCAAAATCAGTAGAATCCGCCGAGACAGATACAGGGTTTTCCATGCTGCTCGTGTTATTTACGCTTTCTGCTGCGTAGCTCAAAAAAGGGACAACGGTTGGTGTAATCAAACTCAGCGTGATTAAAGTTCGCTTCAAATGCATATAAAGTTCTCTGTAACAGCGTCACGATTCCATTCAAAAAAAGGTGATCCAGACAAAGCTATTCTGATCGTTACCAAAATATATAGTTTAGTTCACGTAATCTGCCTATACGGGCTAGCAATTAAAGTTGTGCATTATGAAGGCATGAATGACAATCGTGGTTAAATAGATTGATATTGCAGACAATCTTTAAGATATATCTTAGCCAGAATGACAAAAAACCACCTTGTCTATCGGCGTTGATGCGCCAGAAACCAGTAGAAAACCGGGGTAGCACCTTTTTTCCATCACGAAATGTCAACTGACAGTGTTACACTGAACCTCATCCGCCATTCATGATGAAAAAATATCAATATGTAGACGGCAAGCACATACAATAGGGATTCGGGCACATACCTGCTTGTGCAGGCATGGCCATAAGAAAGAAGAATATTAAATCGAATACCACAAGACTAGCGTTCTTTGACTTCCTCAAAGGCAGAAGCATTCAACGCCCCAACGCCACGTTTTACCGCTTTTGAATTCAGCACCCAGGATTTAACCGTATTATCAATATTCAGGGTCACAAGGAGCGAACGGACACTGCCCGATTGCGTCCCAGATAGTTCACCCAATATCGGAACCATTCTGGATGTATCATTTGAAATATTATTCCAGACATAAACCATTATGCGATCCCCATCATCATTAAATGAGTATTCGTATGGTTCTCCATATTTCGCTTCAACACTACTTTCTGTCGTGACACCCTCTTTTATGGTCTTGGAAATATCATCTTGTGTCGTATTCCCCAGAAAATCATTACGATATTTGTGATCATGGCGAATAATCGCATGCCTTTTTACTATGCCATTTTCTTCGAGCACACTGAGCCGAGTGACGGCAACCGCATTATAGCCAAATTCAGACTTGTTTTTTACCCAATAGAGCACGTTCTTCCCGCTGACAAGTGGAGCCTTGCCAGTATTCTCTCCGTATTTTTCCGTGAGTTCTTGTATCGTCGTTTTGCCATCAACGATGGATTGCTGAGTCACTGAAGTTTCCTGAGTTGAGAGGGGGGATATTTCAGGAAGGATAGAAGCACAGCCAGAGAGCATAAGCGCGGCAGAAATGATGAGTAATGTTGTGCGTTTCAAGATTAATCCCTTATATAAAATAGCATATAGCTAGGATGATTAAGATTGCAATAATAATTATCAGTTTCATCCATGCATATTCAGTATAGGGATAATCTGAAATGGCTTTCCAAATATCATCAATAAGTCATTATGACACCGTTTACAATATTAGTTGAACAGTACTAAATACCATCGCCATATTCGAAACCACGGTTGATACCGTTAAAGTACTGATCCATATCCATGGCTGGTTTATCCGTTTCTGGTCGCCCAACAATACGAGCCGGAACGCCAGCCGCCGTAGTATGCGGCGGTACGGGTTGCAACACCACCGACCCAGCACCAATTTTGGCACCGCGCCCCACTTCGATATTTCCCAGAATCTTGGCTCCCGCACCGATCATCACGCCTTCCCGGATCTTTGGATGGCGATCGCCGCTGGTCTTGCCCGTACCACCAAGCGTAACGGACTGCAAAATAGAGACATCATTTTCCACGACGGCGGTTTCCCCGATCACAATACCTGTCGCGTGATCGAGCATGATCCCACAGCCAATCGTGGCCGCAGGGTGAATATCGACACCAAATGAAACGGAAATCTGATTTTGAAAATAGATAGCGAGCGCCTTGCGGTCCTGTAACCAAAGCCAGTGCCCAATACGGTAGGCCTGTAATGCGTGAAATCCCTTCAGATACAGCAATGGGGTCGAATATTTATCTACCGCCGGGTCTCGCAGGCAAACAGCCTGAATATCACGCGCTGCCGATACAATCATATGCGGGTCAGCATGATAGGCTTCTTCTGCAACCTCTCGGATCGCAATCGCAGGCATAATCGGATTCGCCAACTTATTCGCTAACATGTAACTCAGCGCACTGCCCAGATTTTCATGTTTGAGTAATGTGGCGTGGAAAAAGCTGGCCAGCATAGGTTCACAATCTGCAAGCTTGCGCGCTTCGACCTTAATATTTTTCCAGACCAGTTCCAGCTCTTCTATCGACATTGCATGACTCTCCACAACCCACACATCGCAACTCAATTTTTATTATGGGAAAACTTCTGTTGTTACCAATAAACAAAAGGCATGATGATCCCCTTGCACCCAAAATGCGCGGAAGAATATGAAGTGATTATAATCGAGCGCTTTCGTCTTTACTCGTACGTCCCAACAAACTTAAGGCTGCATCACGCGCATCTTTACCACAATACAACACTTGCCACAGTTGCTCGGTAATCGGCATTTCAACGCCGTAGCGCTGTGCCAACGCCAAGACTTCCTTCGTATTGCGGTATCCTTCAACAACCTGCCCAATCGTCCCCTGCGCTTCCTCTACTCCCATCCCTTGCCCCAACATCATACCGAAACGCCGGTTACGCGATTGGTTATCCGTACACGTCAGAACCAGATCGCCCAGGCCAGCCATCCCCATGAAGGTTGAAGGATCGGCCCCCAGCGCAACGCCGAGTCGAGTCATCTCAGCCAAGCCGCGCGTAATCAGCGCGGTGCGGGCATTCGCGCCAAAACCGATACCATCAGACATTCCGGCACCGATCGCAATCACATTCTTTACCGCTCCACCAAGCTGTACACCGATAAAATCCGGGTTGCTATACACCCGGAAACTTTTACCGCAGTGGAGAAGACGCTGAAGATCATCAGCAAAATCACTATCCGTTGCGGCCAGAGCAATCGCAGTTGGCAAACCCGCCGCCAATTCTTTCGCAAACGTCGGGCCGGAAACCACCGCAAGGGGAATAGATTCACCTAGCGCATCACGCGCCACATCCTGTAGCAAACGCCCGGTTTCCGCTTCCAGACCTTTCGTCGCCCATACAATACGGGCATCCGCACGCAAGTGAGGCTTGATCTGACGGAGTACATCACCAAAAACATGGCTGGGCACCACTACCAGCACATTTTTACTCGCCGCTAACGCCCGCGCCAGATCGGTTTCCAATTCCAGCGTCTCAGGAAACGGAACATCAGGCAAAAAGGCTTGATTACAACGAGCCGCCTGTAACGTTCGGATATGTTCAGGGCTATGTCCCCAAAGCACAACGCGATGGCCGTTACGCGCCAATGTGATGGCTAATGCGGTGCCGTATGAACCGGCACCGATGACAGTCATGGAAGCGTCAAGCGCGTTCATCAGGCATCCTGAGAAGCAGCCGCACCTTCGCCGTCGGTCTGCTGTTGTAAATAATTCATGAACAACGCATCAAAGTTTACCGGAGCCAGATTTAACTGCGGGAAGGTTCCGCGAGATACCAGGCTGGTAATGCATTCACGCGCATAAGGGAACAGGATGTTCGGGCAATAAGCCCCCAGACAATGCGCCAATTGTGTGCCTTCAAGACCACCAACGGTAAAAATACCACCCTGCTGAACTTCACACAAAAATGCTGTTTCTTCACCTAAAGACGCGGTCACGGTAACACGCAGCACCACTTCATAAATATCATCAGCCAGTTGGCTGGAAGCGGTATCCAGATCCAGTTTTACTTCTGGCTGCCATTCCTGCTGGAATACCTGTGGTGCGTTCGGCGCTTCGAAAGAAATATCCTTGGTGTAGATACGTTGGATTTGGAAAGACATTTCAGCGTTGTTTTGTTCAGACATGTTAAATAATACCTTTATGTTAGATTTCCCTGACGTATTCCCTCGTCACTGAAGGAACGGACGTCCGTATGACATTGGCCTCCCGAGAAATAATTTCTCGCAAGCCCTCTTATTTACCACGCACCAGAGGCAGATTTTCACCGCTCCAGCCTGCAAGGCCGTCTTTCAACACGACAACCCGTTCAAACCCAGCTTTCAACAGATTCTCTGCCGCTTCGCGCGATGACATACCATTGGCGCAAACCACGATAACAGGCTGAGATTTATGCTTTTCCAGCTCACCTACGCTGCCATTTTTAATGTCATTGGGTAGCAGGTTAAATGCGTTGGCAATATGACCTCGGCGGTAATCGTCACGATTACGGGTATCGACAACCACGGCATCTTCTTTGTTGATCAGTTGGATCGCTTCGCTGCGAACCACTTCTTTTACTTTAGACAATTTGCTCTTCACAGTAAGCACAATGACAGCGACCAACAGGGCAACCCAAGCCATACTCAATATAGGATGGTTGCTAATGAACGGCATAATCTCTTGCATGGGGTGTAACGACTCCCGAATCAGTTAAGCGATAAAAATATAAGGTTCCTGAGTATACCTGCGTGATACGTCAATTACAGCTAGTAGGCCAAGATAGCGTACCGAATCTGCGGCGTGATACAAAAAAAATTTCCAGAAGAAATCGTTAATGTCGCATCAGCGACGGCCAGTAAGGGGCGTCACCACAAAAAATCTCGGCGCAAATTAGGCAATTCGATCATTCTATGTGTATATGTTCTCATTTAGCTATTATTGATAAATTCCGTGTCACTCTTGTCACGTCTGGAAATAGAAATCCGACAAGAGACGATTGGCAAGCCGCTGTTCATCGTGGAATAATCCATCGTTATGAGTAAAAAAGCGTTATCTGTTCAGCCAAGCGTGGCATATCGTGCCAACCACCGCTCGTCTGCATTACAAAAGCTGTTCGCTCAATGCGCCAACGCGCTTTGCGTCGGCGTTTTGCTGTTGCCTGCCATCAGCCAAAGCGCGGACAATCAGCAACAGCTTAAAACATTGCAACAGGATATCGCCGAGAAAGAAAAACAAGTTCAACAACAACAGAAACAGCGCGGTTCGCTCGTTCAACAGTTGAAGAAGCAAGAACAATCTATCGCACAATCCAGCCGCCAGCTTCATGAAACTCGCAGTACGTTGTCCGTACTAGGACAAGAACTGAGTGCATTGAGTGCGTCCATCACCAAATTGCAAACACAGCAGAGCACACAGCAAACGATTCTCTCACGTCAGTTGGATGCCGCATTTCGTCAAGGACAACACAGTGCATTGCAGTTGATCCTAAGCGGCGAAGAAAGCCAGCGTGGCGAACGTATTCTCGCCTATTTCGGCTATCTCAACGAAGCGCGACAAAAATCTATCCAGGAACTACAGCAAACGCGCAGTGAACTCGCTAGCCAAAGAAAACAACTGGAACAAAAGCAGTCCCGGCAGAAAACGTTGCTAAACGATCAGCAACAACAGCAAAAACAGTTGGAACAGGCGCAATCCGAACGTAAGAAAACTCTTTCAACACTTGAAAGTTCGTTAGAAAAAGATCAGCAACAGCTAACTGAACTTCGCCAGAACGAGGCGCGCCTCCGCGATCAAATCGCACGAGCAGAACGCGAGGCTAAAGCCAGAGCCGAGCGGGAAGCGCGTGAAGCCGCAAAAGTACGGGCGAAAGAAGAACAGGCCAAACGTAGCGGTAGTCGTTACAAACCAACGGAAAACGAACGTTCTCTGATGGCGCGAACTGGCGGCCTCGGTCGTCCATCAGCGCAAGCCGTCTGGCCGGTTCGAGGGCGTATTGAACATCGTTTTGGTGAGCCGTTGCAGGGGGAATTACGCTGGAAAGGCATGGTCATTGCTGCACCGGAAGGCACTGAAGTTAAAGCCATCGCCGACGGAAACGTGTTGATGGCTGACTGGTTGCAGGGCTATGGCCTGGTGGTTGTGGTCCAGCATGGTAAAGGCGATATGAGCTTGTATGGTTATAACCAAAGTGCGCTGGTGTCGGTCGGGGCACAGGTAAAAGCAGGTCAGCCCATTGCACTCGTCGGCACCAGCGGTGGGCAAAGCCAGCCTGCGCTTTACTTTGAAATTCGTCGCCAGGGTCAGGCCGTCAATCCACAACCTTGGCTGGGAAGGTAGCCTTGTCTTATTGTAAACTTTACTCTCTGTATTTTATCGGGCTGCTGACATTTGTTCCCGTCGCACTCGCCGGAAAACTCGCCATTGTTATCGATGACTTTGGCTATCGCCCTCATAATGAAAACCAGATACTGGCGATGCCAACGGCTATTTCAGTCGCCGTCTTACCTAATGCCCCTTACGCTCGTGAAATGGCGACCAAAGCACATCATCAGGGCAGAGAGGTGCTGATTCATCTGCCGATGGCACCGATGAGTAAGCAACCCCTAGAGCGTGACACACTGCGCCCAGACATGACCAGTGAAGAAATCCAACGGATTATCCGCCAGTCGGTCAACAATGTGCCTTATGCGATAGGGCTGAATAATCACATGGGCAGCGCCATGACTGCGAGCCTGCCCGGCATGCAAAAAGTGATGCAGGCATTAAGCGCCTACCAGTTGTATTTCCTCGACAGTATGACCATTGGCAGCAGTAAAGCCAGCCAGGCGGCGGAAGGCACAGGCGTCAGCGTCATCAAACGCAAAGTGTTTCTGGATGACACCCAAAACGAAGCCGATATTCGTAAACAATTCAACCGTGCCGTTCAAATAGCACGTCGCAGCGGTTCAGCCATCGCTATTGGTCATCCCCATCCTTCTACCATCAAGGTGTTGCAACAGATGCTCCCGACGCTGGAGTCCGACATCGTGCTGGTACGCCCTAGCCAATTGTTGAACGAACCGACGCAACGCCATGACGTCATGCCGCCGTCCGAAAAACCAACGCAGACCAAGCCACGTAACCCATTTAGCGGCGATCGCCCCTTTAAAGGCATCAAACAGTGTCTGGCTAAACACCCGCCGAAACCAATCAAAAATGATGTCTTCATCAAACTGGCGAGCGACAGCATTCGCGAAAGCGCCGCTGTCTCGTTTATTAAACACCAATGGCAGACTTGGATCGCGCCGTGCAAAACACCACATTAAAGGCTAAACCAGTTTAGCTAATTAACTGACTTTATTAATATTATAGTGGTATCAAAGTGTAGTCAGGCTGTCGACTATTCGCTTATTGTTATCTGTCTATTTTTTAGACACAATGATTCACAAAGGAATGTGGTACATGCTTATTCTCCCTGTGGTTTCCCCAATCCGTCAGCCAATACATATCTATATCTTCTGTCTTGTTTTATTACTCGGCTTATTCATGCCTTGTCTCAGCAAAGCGAGCATTAAACAGATCGACCTTTATGCAGTGCGCATAGATATGCAAGATGATGGGCGCATGCTGATCACAGAATCTTTACACATCCAAAACAGCGGTGAGGTACACGGCATCTCACGAACACTGCCACGCTATTGGTTCGATACTGGTGGCAAACGGCATCTGGCTAACTATCGACTGATAGATATCATGCGTGACAACCAGCCCGAGGATTACAGCACAATCAGGAAGAATGACACCCTTACATGGCGTATTGGAAAGAGCAAACATTTATTGTCAGAAGGCAAACATCACTATGTTATTCGCTATGAAGTAAACGATATGCGGCTGCGGCGAAACGGACAGGATGAATTACGTTGGAATGTAATCGGTAGCGGTTGGCCATTTATTATCAATAAAGCAATTTTTCAGTTCCATTTACCCAATGAAGACAAACAAGATACTGGGAAAAACGATACCCGCGTTACAGTGCTCAGGGCTGACATATCCCTGGCGGGTGAGCGTATCCCTGTATCTATGGAAGAAGACGGCACACTGGTTACGCAAACGCCTATTGCTCCGTATCGTAACTTTTATGTACACCTTGTCTGGCCTGACAACGTACTGCCTAATAGCCCTGCGTTTGATATGAAAGCATCGCTCTTTTCTGCGTTGCCCATCCTAGAACCCTTCTGGCATGGCCTACTACCAGAACTGAATACATTATATCTCTGGCTACCATTTATGTTATTACTCGTCTATACATTGATTTATCGGCCATGGCGTTATCCAATCCCAAATATACACCGGCCTTCGGTATATAACACTCCACTGCCGACAGAGGTCACCCCTGGATTAGCAAGCTACCTGATGCACCGCAATATGACCGATCATGGCTTTGCCGGGGACATTCTGTATTTAATAGAACGAGGATTAATACATTGGGATCAGGGAAATAATGAACGAGGAACAGATCAAAGCCAAGCATTAGTATTATCGTCAGATGAGGACATTAATCTCACTCACTTACCATCTTCAGCTCAGCAATTCTGGCGAATGTTGCGACAGCAAACCGATACAAATAGGCTTGCATTGACGAAAACACACCAACCAGCACTCGTGGCAGTCCGCCAGGAAATGGATCAATACTATCGGCAACGATGCCAACAGGATCTATTCTACCCTGTTCACAATATTACTCTTTGGGCAGTGCTGACCGCATTCATCCCGCTGTTATTTTGTTATTCGTATCTGAGTACTTCATCATTTGTATTAGTTGTCTTATTCTCCCCTATCTCGGCACTGTTGTTATTCTTTATTTTATTCATGTTCCTAGAGCATCGACTGAACAAAACCCGACAGGCCAAACACCAATATCCACTTTACGTTATCATCAGACAAACGCTACCAATCCATATGGCACTAACGATACTCATTGCTTTTAGTTTTATAGGTAATCTGATTATTCAGATGCCTGCGGGTATACTGAGTGTCGTTCTGGCACCGCTATATTTACTGATCACTTATCATATTGCACAGCCACGCTACACGCAGGACGGTGAGAATATGCTGGCTCAGGTTCGAGGACTAATCAAACAGATGGAAGATAGCGGAGACATTCCACCGTCATCTCGCCTGATTCCGGGTGATGACGCACGTCTGCTACCGTATATGTTAGCGTTGAACATGCGTCAGCCAGTGGCAGATAGATTATTGAACCAACTGAACGATATCGGGAAACCTCCTTCAGATTCTGTTCCATATACCTGGCAAAGCCTCAGTGGACTTAGTGTTATCGTGACCAGCTCGTCTGTCTATTCGGATGTGGATAGCTACGATTATAGTTCCCACGATATCGGGGGCGATAGCTGGTAAGCTGCAATAGGGGAGCGGTATCACATCGATGTAATGAAATGCTATTATAGCGGTCATAGAGAGTGTGGGGCACGGTGCCTCACCGACAAGATTAACAAGGGTAGATCCCATGATTATCGTTACTGGCGGTGCTGGTTTTATCGGCAGCAATATCGTAAAAGTGCTGAATGACATTGGCCATCGGGACATTTTGGTGGTGGATAACCTGAAAGACGGGACAAAATTCGTCAATCTGGTGGATCTGGATATTACCGATTACATGGATAAGGAAGACTTTATCGCCAGTATCGTCGCTGGCGATGACCTAGGCGATATTGAGGCCATATTCCATGAAGGTGCCTGCTCATCGACCACCGAGTGGGATGGCAAATATATGATGGATAATAACTATCAATATTCCAAAGATGTCCTGCATTATTGCCTCGATCGCAGCATCCCCTTTCTGTACGCCTCTTCCGCCGCGACCTACGGTGGCCGTAACGATCACTTCGTAGAAGAACGTCAATATGAGCAACCGCTGAACGTCTACGGCTATTCTAAATTTCTGTTCGATCAATACGTGCGCGAAATTCTGCCAGAAGCCGATTCCCAAATTTGCGGCTTCCGCTATTTCAATGTTTACGGCCCACGTGAGGGTCACAAAGGCAGCATGGCGAGCGTAGCGTTCCATCTAAACAATCAGATTAATCAGGGCGAAAATCCGAAGCTGTTCTCCGGTAGCGAGAACTTTAAACGCGATTTCGTTTACGTCGGCGATGTTGCCGCCGTTAATCTGTGGTTCTGGCAGAACGGCGTGTCCGGCATCTTCAATTGTGGTACGGGTCGTGCAGAATCCTTCCAGGCCGTCGCTGACGCCACATTAGCGTTCCATAAAAAAGACAGTGTGGAATACATCGAATTCCCGGCCAAGCTGAAAGGACGCTATCAAGCTTATACGCAAGCGGATCTGACCAATCTACGCGCAGCTGGTTACGATAAACCCTTTAAAACGGTTGCCGAAGGCGTTACCGAATATATGGCATGGCTTAATCGTACCGTTTAATCGGATAAGGATTCATAAGCGGTATGAAAATTTTGGTCATCGGCCCTTCATGGGTAGGCGATATGATGATGTCGCACAGCCTTTATCGCACCTTGAAGGCTGAACGCCCGGACGCAGTAATTGACGTGATGGCACCCGCATGGTGCCGTCCGTTATTGGCTCGGATGCCGGAGATTAATCAAGCATTGGCGATGCCGCTAGGCCACGGTGCGCTGGCGCTGGGTGAACGTCGTCGTCTTGGTGTCTCACTGCGCGACGCCGGTTATGATCGTGCTTACGTGCTGCCCAACTCTTTCAAATCCGCTCTGGTCCCTTTCTTTGCCAATATTCCACAACGCATCGGCTGGCGCGGTGAAATGCGCTACGGACTGCTGAATGACTTACGCGTGTTGGATAAAGCAGCGTTTCCGCTGATGGTGCAGCGCTACGCCGCGCTAGCCTATGATCGTCACCGTATCCGTCGAGCAGAGGATTTACCTCAGCCACTATTGTGGCCACAGTTACAGGTTGATCCCTCTGAAATCGCGGCAATGACGCAAACCTTTACGCTCAGCGATGCACGCCCGATCATCGGTTTTTGTCCTGGAGCCGAATTTGGTCCTGCCAAACGCTGGCCGCATTATCACTATGCTTCGCTGGCACAAACCTTGATTGAACGTGGTTACCAGATCGCGCTGTTTGGCTCTGCGAAAGATCGCGCAGCGGGTGATGATATCCTGCAAAATCTAACAGAAGAGGCACGGCAATATTGCGCTAATCTGGCAGGACAAACGTCTCTGGAACAAGCTGTCGTGCTGATTGCCGCTTGTCATGCCATCGTCAGCAATGACTCTGGGCTGATGCACGTTGCGGCGGCACTCAACCGTCCGCTGGTCGCCCTTTATGGCCCAAGCAGCCCCGATTTTACCCCACCGCTCTCTCATCAGGCAGACGTGATCCGACTGATTACCGGCTATCAGCGGGTACGCAAAGGTGACGCCGAACAAGGTTATCATCAGAGCCTTATCGACATTCAGCCTAAGCAGGTGCTCGCGGCGTTGGAAAAATACCTGATGACGCCGGGAGAAAGCGCATGAGGGTATTGGTCATCAAAACGTCGTCAATGGGCGACGTGCTTCACACTTTACCTGCCTTAACGGATGCCATGATGATCATTCCCGGTATCCAATTCGACTGGGTGGTAGAAGAAGGGTTTGCGCAAATTCCCAGTTGGCATCCGGCGGTATCGCGCGTGATCCCTGTGGCAATCCGACGCTGGAGGAAAAGCTGGTTTAGTTCAAAAACGCGTCAGGAACGAGCAATCTTCAAGCAACAGTTGCGTGAATTCCGCTACGATGCAGTGATTGATGCGCAAGGGCTGATAAAAAGCGCAGCATTGGTTACCCGACTTGCTCGTGGGAAAAAACATGGGCTGGATTGCAAGAGTGCCCGTGAACCCTTGGCAAGCTGGTTCTATAACTATCGCCATCATGTTAGTCGCCAGCAACACGCGGTTGAGCGTGTGAGAGCGCTTTTCGCCGCAAGCCTGCGTTATAAACACCCCACCGAACGCGGGGATTATGCCATTGCATCACATTTCGTCGCTCAACATCCTGCCGATGCGACGCCGTATCTGGTCTTCCTGCATGCCACGACGCGGGATGAAAAACACTGGCCGGAGACGCACTGGCGCGAATTGATTGCGCTGCTGGCAGAGCGCGGGTTAAACATCAAACTCCCTTGGGGAGCCGAGCATGAGCACCAGCGGGCATTACGACTGGCTGAAGGCTTTTCTCACGTCGAGGTCTTACCACGTTTAACGCTGCAACAGGTGGCTGAAGTGTTGGCTGGCGCAAGTGCCGTCGTCTCTGTCGATACGGGGCTAAGTCACCTCACCGCCGCACTGGATCGTCCTAATCTCACACTATATGGCCCCACCGATCCGGGGTTAATTGGCGGCTATGGACTAAACCAGATCGCGGAACTGTCTGAAAAGCGGCAAATGACGACGATTACGGCTGAAGAAGTCCATCAAAAGTTATCTCAAATGATAGAATTAACGGCATCTGGCGAGCCATCCGACTCTCCTACTATTTGAACAATCGCATGGTTAATGAATTAAGATATGAGCTGGAAAAATCTTCCGGCATCAGTACGGCACTTGCACGTTATACGATATTTCCCGGTTGTTTACTCACGCTCGGCGTGATGCCCTTCAGCACCATTATCGCAGGATGGATTTATTATTTAACCGGATCGCTATCCGTTTTTTACGTGATGACTCACCTGAAAACCATGGTGGCGACGAAACGGCTTCTGGTGCTCCCGCTATGTTTCCTGGCTATTGGCTTAACCAACCTTATCTGGTACCACCAATACTATCAGCCAGATAGTCTCTTCCCTTACATTTATAATGCTTACCAAACGTCTGCCCATGCCGGCATTCTTGCTGCATTTATCTTGCTGGCGACACTGCATCTCTCTCAAAAACAACAGCCATTCCAGCTTCCTTGTATTATGGCAATCTGCGTACTGACGCTAGGCTATGCGTTCTATCAGTCATTATTCGGCAACACACACCGCATCGCACTGGTATTTGGTACCGCCACCAGCGCCGCCTACTTTATGACATTCATTGGTGCGCTCAGCGCACAAGCATTGCTGAAACTCGGCTCACGATATAAGTACTACTACTATCTCATCCACTTTCTACTTTTTACCATCGCGATCATTTTGACCGAGACACGAGCGGCCATTTTCGTTTATCCCCTTGTCGGAGCGATGATTCTCTTATCTGAAGTACGCCACAATAAACGTTTACTGATAAAAGCATTTTTGGGTTCAGTCATGACCATTCTGCTATGTTCGCTGCTCTTTCATGACACGATTCACAAGCGTACCAACGATCTACTGAACGATATGCGCAATTACAGTATGAATAACAGTAAAACGTCCGTTGGCGCACGTCTTGCCATGTATCAATCGGGGATTGAAGTAGGAGAAGATGCACTATTCGGGCAATCAGCCGAACAGCGTTCAGAACGGGTGACGGCATTAGCAGAACAAAAGCCCGTTTTAAGCGGTGCAGTCGCCTATTTGAACGTCCATCTTCACAATGAAGTGATCGATGCCTTTTCACTAAAAGGCTTACCTGGCGCATTGTTGCTCGTCGCACTGTATGCCGCCCTACTCTATTTTTCTTTTTTCATTTTACGCAGCCATTTATCAGCCGCGTTGCTTTTTGCGTTGGTGATGTATGGATTCAGCGACGTCATTCTCTATTCACGAGACATGCTCATTGCATGGTTGATGACGTTTTGTCTCGGTACTACATTGACCGGAAAATGGCTAAAAAATTAGCCTCTGGGTGACCCCCAGCCATAAAAGATGAGCGCCTTCTACTGTGAGCGTTTTTTCAATTCCTCGGCTACGGCATGCACATCGTGAAGCCCTTGTGCAGCCGTTACGACGAAATCAGCAAAACCGTCGGACGGTGTGATTGTTGAGCCGTTCATATCAAGAAACACCATAGCCGCCGCAGCTGAAGTCCTTTTGTTGGCGTCATTAAAGCCATGCCCACGAGCAATCGAAAGCAATAACGATGCAGCATTGTGCTCAGCAACCTACGAGTACATGCAATACCTGCGTAACCCTTAAGATAACGGTATAATCTTAATTACCTCTGTGAGAGGTAGATGGCTTTTAGTACTATAAGCAAACAGTACCATAGCGAAAAAATTAGCATTCCATGCCGCCAACCCGCATGGATAAACCAGCCGACTGGTGGCTGTAAAGCCAGGGGCGGTAGCGTGTCTGTCAGAAAATAATCACGTTTGATTACATGAAGGAAAACGAGTGAGCCAACGCATCATCTCTTATCACCGAATTTTGGTGGTGAAACTCAGATTTCACGGCGATATGCTCCTTACCACGCCGCTCATTAGCACCTTAAAAAACAACTATCCCGATGCCAAAATTGATGTGTTGTTGTACGAAGACACTCGGCCTATTCTTTCGAAGAATCCCGATATTCACCAACTCTATGGCTTAAAAAGAAAGGCAACAAGCGGATGGGAGAAAATCAAAGACTTTCTGACAGTACGCAAAAATCTGCGACAGAATCAGTACGATCTGATTATTAATTTAGCCGATCAATGGCCGATCGCGTTATTAATTAAATCACTGGGATGCAACAGCCTTTCACTCTTACGTGGTGGTTCGAAACAGGCGCTCTGGCAAGCCTGTTTTAATCAATGCGTGAACCTGCACGGTGCACATGTGATCGAACATAGCCTTTCGATCTTGGCCCCACTAGGCCTGCCTCCAGAGCACGACAGCACACAAATGTCGTTATATTACGGCCCAGAAGATGCTGAACGTGTTTTCAATCGCTGTCCAGCATTGCTTGAACGACCTTATGTAGTTATTCAGCCAACAGCCAGACAGATTTTTAAGTGTTGGGACAACGATAAATTCGCTCAGGTCATTGATTACCTGCAAGAACGCAATCTCAGCGTGGTACTCACCTGTGGGCCCTCGCAGGCTGATATGGATATGGTGACGGATATTCATGCACGGTGTACCGCTAAACCGGAGCTAACGTTAGCTGGTAAGACATCATTTCTGGAACTCGCGGCGCTGTTGGATAAAGCGGCGCTGTATATTGGGGTAGATTCAGCCCCGATGCACATGGCGGCTGCATTGCATACGCCGCTGGTATGTCTGTTTGGTGCGACGGCGCATCGCTTCTGGCGTCCCTGGTCAGATAACAATATCGTGATCTGGGCCGGTGATTATCAGCCAATGCCTACACGTCAGCATCTTGATAGAAATAAACGCTATCTTTCCTGTATTCCCGCACAAGATGTCATCCAGGCGATTGATACGTTATTACCGCCTGATACCAACAGGAAACCGTGATGAACATAGCCATCTGCCTGTACAAATATTTCCCTTTTGGTGGCCTACAACGTGATTTTCTCAATATTGCCCAAGCCTGTGTAAAACGGGGGCATCACGTTCGCGTTTATGTCTTATCGTGGCAGGGAGAAAAACCAGATAACCTTGAGATTATTCTCGTTCCAGTCTCTGGTATGAGTAATCACTCGCGAAATCAACGCTATAGCGAATGGGTTCAGCGTCATATCCAGCAACACCCGGTCGATCGCGTCGTCGGTTTTAATAAAATGCCAGGGCTGGATTTCTATTATGCCGCCGATGTCTGCTACGCGGAGAAAGTCGAACAGGAAAAAGGGGCGATCTATCGCTTAATGCCTCGATATAAACATTATGCCGCCTTTGAAAAAGCCGTATTCAAGCAAGATGGCCACACCAAAATGCTGATGCTGACGCAACGCCAAATTGCAGATTTTAAGAAACATTACGGTACACAAGATGAACGTTTCTACATTTTGCCGCCGGGCATTGATCTCAATAGAAAATATGACCACCAGGCGCCGGATGTTCGACAAACATTTCGCCTCGCACAGGGCATCAACGAACAGGCTATCGTTCTGCTTCAGGTTGGTTCTGATTTTAAACGTAAAGGCGTTGAACGCAGCATTCAGGCTATTGCTAACCTACCTGATGCGTTACGTCAGAAGGTAATATTTCTGGTCGTCGGCCAAGATAAGCCGGAACGTTATCAGGCTCTTGCCCGTCAGGCTGGTATTGGTGAGCAGGTACATTTCTTTGCAGGACGTGATGATATTCCTGCCTTCATGGCCGCAGCCGACCTGCTGATGCATCCAGCCCATCAGGAAGCAGCGGGCATTGTTTTGCTTGAAGCAATAACAGCGGGGTTACCGGTAATGGTAACAGAGGTGTGTGGCTATGCCTTCTACATCAACAACGCTCAGGCTGGCGTCGTCATTCCTTCCCCCTATGATCAGAAATCGCTGAATGCCGCGCTACACGATACGCTGAATCAACCAGAAACCTTACGGCGTTGGTCAGACAATGCACGACACTTTGCCGATACCGAAGATTTATACAGTTTGCCAGAGAAAGCGGCGATGTTAATTTCAGGCAGTAATGAATGATAAACAGTATGATTGAACTCACCGAACCTTTTGCGTCTGAATGGAAAGATCGCGATCCCTTTGAAGAAGTCAAAAAGCTGGATGGTGAGGTTTTCCGCGCCCTTGAAAGTCGAAGAACATTACGATTCACGCTGGCTGGGCGTTCCTGGTTTGTAAAAATACACCGGGGTACGGCGCTGAAAGAGGCGCTAAAAAACCTGATTTCACTACGCCTTCCCGTACTGGGAGCCGATCGTGAGTGGTCTGCCATTCACCGTCTGTACTCGCTCGGCGTCGATACCATGACCGGTGCCGGATTTGGCCAACGGGGGCTAAATCCCTTACAGCGCGAATCTTTTATCATTACTGAAGATCTGAGCCCAACAATCAGCCTCGAAGATTACTGTGCAACCTGGCAGGAAAAACCGCCATCAGTAAAAGAGAAACGTCGTCTCATTCGGCGTGTCGCTGAAATGGTCAGAAAAATGCATGCTGGTGGGGTCAACCATAGGGACTGCTATATTTGCCACTTCCTATTACACCTTCCCTATCAAGCCACGGATACCACATTTAAAATTTCGGTCATTGATTTACATCGAGCACAAATTCGGAACCAAGTTCCACGGCGCTGGCGTAATAAAGATCTTATTGGACTTTATTTTTCATCACTCAATATTGGGCTAACAAGAAATGATCTGCTGTGGTTCCTGACGATCTATTTTGATCATCAATCGTTGCGAACCACGTTACAACATGAGCAGCCCTTACTTAATGAAGCTCATATTAAGGCAGAGAAAATACGCGAGAGAACGGAACGTAAGGCGTTATAATTTTTATTACAAAATTATATTAGATAATAAATTATTAAATTTTAATAAAAAAATTTTTTATACTTGGGAAAATGATGAGCATAGTAAAAACACAGGGAAGTTATATCTTATTCATAGTAACATTTATATTTTTTAGTTTCATTACTATCACACTAACATCTAGTATACATTTATCATCTCGTTTAATATCATTCATTCTTTTTATTTATCTTGCCAGAAATATAGCATCAATAAAAATAAGAACCCTAGTCTCGCTGCCCATTGTATTATTATTATCCGCTGATATTACGTTAACACTTTATTCATGGTTCACGTTTAATAGTTCATTTAACGATGGATTCGCGTTAAGTATTATAAATAGCAATACCTCAGAATTCTTTTCCATGCTAGGCGTTTATATTTATTATGTATTTCTTTTTTTAGCGATATCATTACTATTAATACTGACTATTTTATCTAATAAAAAGACAAATAAAAACAAATGGAAAATATCATTAATAATTTTATTATGTACACTTTCTTACGGCATAATCAAATCCATAAAATATAGCCAGACTCATCCAATACATGAGAGTTCCAGCAAAGTATTTCAAGTAGCATCCAGATTTAGTTCATATATACCAATATATAACATCGGCTACTTTCTGAAGGCATTACAGGAAGAAAATCTGTTAGATTCTATTAAAAATAATATTCTAACCTATGATTTGATAACCAGAGAAACGGGTATCGATAATTATATCGTGATTGTTGGCGAGTCTGCCCGTGTAGGAAATATGAGCGTTTATGGCTATCTGAAACCGACAACGCCTAAATTACAGGAACAGTTAGAAAATATTGTTTTATTTAATAATGCCATTAGCGGAGCACCGATTACCGCGTTAGCCGTACCGTTAGCGTTAACTAAAGACACGGTGACCAATCATAGTATTCACAATTATCCCGATAATATTATTAATATCGCTAATCAGGCTGGTTTTGAAACCTCATGGCTAAGCGTTCAAAGCGCTTTCGGTAGTAAAGGTACCGCCGTATCCTCCATTGCAATGAATGCGCAGAATAAATTATGGATTACAGGGTATGATAAAGGGCTACTGCTACCTTTATATGAAATTCTCAATAATAATAAGGAAAATAAAAAGAAACTTATCGTTCTGCATCTCTACGGTAGCCATGAACCTGCGGAAAACCGATATCCACCGAATGCGGAAACTGCGATATTTACCGAAAAAAACGATGGTATTGATGCTGAATATGATAATTCCATTCGTTATACCGATGATTTATTAGGTGAATTATTTGAGCATTTTAAAGATACAAAAACATCAATTTTGTATTTTTCCGATCATGCTCTTGAAAGAAACCCGGAAAGCAGCACATTGTATTACCACGGCGGAACATCTCCAAGCCAGGAAGCCTACCATGTTCCAATGTTTATTTGGTATAGCCCGATGATTAATGTAGGAAAAAATAATAAGATCATTAACGAGTTTTTTTCCACTATTTATAATTACCAGTTAATAAATGCCTGGATGGGAATTAAACATAAAACTGACATTAGCGAGCCTGATATAGATAATATAATCAATACTTATAAAGATAAGTATGAGGTTATGGATAGTGGTTATAATATTTATAATTATAATGAGTTAAAACACTCTCATGCTAAATAAAATAGTTGGATTTCTGGATTGGGTTGAAATAAAAAATGAATAAAACCACATCTATAAATATTGCATATTGTGCAGATTCAAATTACATAGAATATGTTGCTGTATCTATGACATCAGTAATGATGAATAATTTAGGGAATGATATTACATTCCATATTTTTTTGTATAATGTAAATTCTGATGATAAAGACCGGATAAAAAATATTGGTTATCAAATTGAAATATATGAAATATCGGAAAATGAAATAGAAAAATACAGTGAAGAATTTTCTATAAAGCATCTTAATAGATCTATCTATTTGAGATTAGCAGTGCCTAGAATACTGTATAATAAAGTAGATCGATTTATCTATCTTGATGTAGATACTTTATGTTTTTCTAATATATCAGAAATCAATACTATCAATATTGATCATGTAGTTTGTGCAGTAGTTTCTGACAACACGGAAAAAATTAATACTGCAAATGCGACAAGATTAGGGCTTAAAGATAATTTTTACTTTAACTCAGGTTTTTTATATATAAACACAGAAAACTGGATAACTAGAAATATAGAAAACGAAGTTAATGATATTCTGAAAAAGGATAATATTGCACTCATATATCCTGATCAAGATGCCTTAAACATTGTCTTACAGAACGATATAGTAGTCTTAAATACGAAATGGAACTATTTGTTTAATTGGTTAAGTGAAAAAGAAAAAGATTCTTTTTTCTATGATAAAGAAAACCTACCAAAAATAATACATTTTACGGGAGGAAGAAAACCCTGGTATCAGGAACATTCAGGCTTATCGCAAAATCTTTATCTTTTCTATAAGCATTTTACACCTTGGGCAAATACACCATTAAAAAGTTATCAAAGTAAAATGCGGAGTACAGATTATCGAGTTTATTCCAAATCTGAAATTCGAAAAGGAAATTACTTGAAGGGATTGTATTTTTTTATTAAGTATTTTCAACTAAAAATAAAATCTCGGAAAGGTGCGTAATATACAATGAACCAGTTTTTAGATGAATGCTATAAACTATTATATCGCATAACGCATTCAACTCGTTATAAACATAACAGAAAACGTTGGCCGCATGTGAAGATAACAAGAGGATCACAAGGAGAGATAAACAGTTTTATCTATAGAGGGAGGGCTTTTCCAATCATTCCGTTATCTTCGCTGAAAGGGAAATTTAGTGAAAAAATCATGCTCGTTGCGTCTGGGCCATCTGTCAATCAAACGCCTTTCTCCGAAGAAAAAAATCCGATTGCAATAGGCGTAAATGGTGCTTATTCAATAAAAGAAAAAGTTAAATTTAGTTTTTATGTCATCACTGATATTCATTTCTTCGATCAGCGCCCAAAGATTGTAGAAGAAATTATTTCTGATAAACACTTACTGTTATTTCTACAAATTGATGGCTTGACAAGAATTATCGACAAGTTTGGGTTGAAATCTATCCTTTGCAAAGTGGCTATTATTGAGGATGCATATAAAAGAATCTATGAACCGAAGTTCTCTATTAAGGAAATAGAAAACAACACTCAAAGGGCTCAGAGCGTTTATTTTTATGATAAAAAAGACGAATCAGAAGAGGATATTGCTTTTGAAACGAATATCACTAATGGTGTCTTTCCTGGAAAGACAGTAGTTTACTGGGCGTTGCAAATCATTATATATATGGGCTTCAAAGATATATATATTGCTGGACTTGATATGAATAACTTTGATAAACCACGGTTTTATGAGAATGAAAAAGACAAAGTTTATTCACAGCTTGAAATAGATTTTGAAAAAAATATTTTACCATCATTTACTCATGTAAGTGATATTACGAAGAAATTAAATATAAAGATAATTAATATGTCCATTAATAGTTCAATACCTGAAAATATTTTTGAAAAGAAAAAATACTCTGATAGTCTTTCTAGTATTTAGGGAGGATTCTATGCTTATTGTTACTGTCTTAAAATTAGGGAAAAATTTTCTTCCCAATCACGCTCAATGGTTACATTCTCAGTTATCAAGTTATGAGTCTGTTTGCTTAACTGATGCCGGAAATATACCAGGAGTAAAAACAATACCATTACAACATAATTGGCCAGGATGGTGGTCGAAGATCGAATTATTCAACCCTAAACATCCTGTCATTGGCAAAAGAGATATTTTTTTTATTGATATTGATACTGTTATCACGGGTGATCTTACCGAGCTCATGAAAACAGCAGGTATGGTAATGCTAACAGATTTTTTCGGGATAGGCCATAATGCTCCGAACCTCCCATTACCAGCAAGCGGAGTGATGAAGATACCTTATGAATATAAAGAATCTGTATGGGAAAAATTTTTAGAAAATCCTAAGTATTATATGGAAAAATGCACCACAAAAGACCAATGGGGAGATCAAGGGTTTATTGGTTCTATATATCCAAATGTCTTACGTTGGCAAAATATTCATCCAGGAAAGATCATAAGCTATAAAGCGCATATTGCTAATAGCAACATGACTGGGTTTCATCATGAGTTATCGCTAGGAAATGGGCATTTACCGAAAGATTCTCGTATCGTTTGTTTTCATGGTAACCCTAGGCCATGGGAAGTTAAATTACCATGGATTCCCCAATTTACCCCTCCAACAATTTTACAACAGTTGCTGGCATGGAAAAAAAGAAATATATTCTAAATTTTCTATAAAAATAGTGAGATTTTAATTGGTGGTTAGTTGAGTTTAAAAAGCTTTAATAGCTTAATCAAAAAAAAAGATAAAATACGTTGGGTAACATTAATTTAAATAAAATTTATAGTTAATTTAAATTATGGAAAATAAAATGAAAACCTTCGCAATAAATTTAGAAAGAGAAAAAGAAAAAAGAGATAAAATCATTTATGAATGCAATCGATTAAATATTAAAGTTAACGTTATTAAAGCTATAGATGGTAGCAAGCTCAATGAGTTAGAACTAAAAAAATCATGCCCTAGCTATCCTGATAACTTTATGACAAAGGGTGTGATTGGGTGCGCATTATCTCATTTGAAGATATATGAAGAAATTATAAAAAACGATATTAAAATAGCGTTAATATTAGAAGATGATGTTGTCTTTAAAATTCAAGAAGTTAACGGCATCCTTGATGTCATTGAAGAACTTGATTGCTTAAATAGCGAGAAACCCAATATATATCTATTATCAAGAGTACATAGTATTATAAAAAACAATAAAATAAAAATAGGGGACAATTGTTTATACAAAGTTCATGAAGCCGCTAGAGCACATTCATATATAATAAACAATGCTGCTGCACGTTCTTTGCATAAACACCTCCAACCTATATATATAGAAGCAGATTTATGGGGGTATTTCTCAAAATTGGGGCTCGCCAACATCTATTCATTGCAACCACCTATAACAAGTTTAATTGAAAATTCAGAAAACCTTTCCTCACTAAATCAAGAAAGGCATATCATTCAAGAAAAGCGTAGTAAATATATACACGATTTGCTGAAGAAAAATAATTCATATCGAATAAAGCGATTTTTTTGGAGAGTTTTTAAAAAGCCATTTTTAAATATAGAATATACACCATAACAAATTAAAAATTTAATAATACACGGAGAAAAATCGATCAATTTGATATAAATATACATGTAAGTACTAATTAATACTGATGCTCAAAAGCCTCTTTCACCTTACCCTGCGGGTATAGCAGGGCCTTACCGACTCGGTTTTCCAGATGATGCATGTGCTGCTACGTTGCCCAGATTATATCTGTATCAACAGTGTTAATGTCCGCATCAAGATGCCGACACGTGGAGAGGTAGCTCATCCGGTCATTGATTCCACCGGGCTGAAAATGTTCGGCAAGGGGGAAATGGAAGGTTAGAGCGGAATCAGGCTGGTGGCGCACCAGCGGCTGACGTTACGGAACGACGATGCGCAGGAGTGGGATCAATGGCGTGAGTGAAAGCAGCAAACATCATGACATTACAGGATTTTCAGTACAACATGCGCATTGTCTAAGAGGTATGGGTACGACTTTGACGCATATCAAAAATGATTTACTCAACAAAATCATTTCTCTTACCCTCCTTTCACTACCCGCCGATACAATACCGGTAACGAAATCACGACAATCAACATCATGCCGACAATCACCGACATCACGATGCCCGGCACATTTAGCAGGCTGAGGCCGAAGGTTAACAATCCCATCAGGAACGCGGCGACAATCACGCCGACCATCGAGCCAGAGCCGCCGAGAACACTGACTCCGCCAAGCACCACTATCGTAATAATGCTTAATTCCCATCCCATTGCCAGCGTCGGGCGCGTACTGCCCAGGCGAGACGTCAGTAGCACCGCAGACAGTCCGGACATTGCCCCTACCAACGCAAACAATATCAAGTTATGACGCTTCACATTAATACCGGAATACCAGGCTGCCACAGGGTTATTACCAATCGCATAAGTCCGACGCCCAAAATTAGTTTTGTGCAGCAGGAAGTAAAACACCACGCTCAGCATCAGAAATAACGCGAACTCAAACGATAACGCGCCGAAAACATAGCCTTGACCAAACCAGGCAAAGCTGGCTGGGTAATGGCTCAAAGCCTGATCGCCCAGCAGAACATAAGTGATGCCGCGAAACAAACTCATCGTGCCGATGGTGATGACAATTGAAGAAAGATTCAGGCGCGTGACCAGCAAACCGTTAATCAATCCACACAGTAATCCAACACTCAGCCCAATGCCCACCAGCGCTGGCGTAGACCACCCCACCTGAGCACAAAAACCCATGACCGTAGAACTCAACGCCATCGTGGAAGCAACGGATAAATCGATTTCTCTGGCAATGATGAGCATCGCCATCGGTAATGCGATGATGGCTTTTTCGGTAAAATTGAACGTCGCATCCGATAAATTCCAGATATTCAAGAAATAAGGTGAAGCAAACGCATTGATCACAAATACCAGTAGCGTCACCGCCAACAAGAACCCTTCCCAGCACAGCAAACGGCTTAAGAATGGCGGCACATCGGATGGCGCGTGTTCTGCTGTCGTTCTCGGAGTTAACGGCTTATTCATGATTTAGCCTCTGATTCTGAGCGCTCGGCATGAAGGAGCGAGGAATGGCGTAAAATCATCCGCCCTTTGCGCCTGTTGGCACGTTCGTTGAGGATCACCGCAATGACAATGACGGCTCCAGAAATCGCCATTTGCCAAAAGGGTGAGACATTAATCACCGGCAAGGCATTATTAATCACGCCAAGAAATAGCGCGCCTAACAGGCAGCCCATCACCGAGCCAATCCCTCCCATCGTGCTGATCCCACCAATAACGCACGCGGCAACAATCTGTAACTCAAAACCATTCGCCACATCCACATAGGCCACAGCAAAACGGGAAATCCATAAGTAGCCACAGAATCCCGCGAGTGCCCCAGACAGACAGAAACTGATAAATTGCATTTTCCCGACATTAATACCGGTGTAATAAGCAGCCGTCGCATTCCCTCCTGCGGTATACAACGCCCGTCCGGTACGGCTATAGCGTAGAAAATAAGCGACCAGGATCAGCGCTGCAATCGCGCACCAACCGAGTAACGGCAATCCAATAAAGGGACTGCGCGGCAAATTAAGAAAGTCAGGGCTCATCTGGTGAGCGTTAATCCAGCCCCCCTTAGAAAGCAGGAAAATAACGCCGCGATAAATACTCATGGTGCCAAGCGTAACGACAATCGGCGGGATACCCACTTTCCACACCAATACCCCATTGATTGCGCCCATCACCAAGCCCAATACCGTCGCCAGTAATATTAATGTCCATACCGGAATCTCGGGATAATTGAAATTGATCAGGGCAACAATCATACCGGTCAGCGCCAGATTGGCAGCCATCGACAAATCAATTCCTTTTGTCAGTAATACCATCATCTGCCCCAGCGCCAGAATGATCAGAATCGAGGTGTCGTTAAAGATCTCCAACAGATTACCGATGCCGAGGAACGCGGGTGAGCGTATACCAATCGCCAGTAGCATCAACACGATCACTACCGCCAATAACAGCTCACGCTGCTTAAGCAGACTTTTTATCATGCCGCCTCCTTACCTGCGCCACTGGCGGCGCTGACGATCATTTCAGCACTGGCTTCACCGGCCTTAAACTCTGCCACCATCAGCCCTTCGTGCATGACAATAATCCTGTCGGCCATGCCCATGACTTCAGGTAACTCCGACGACACCATAATCACGGCCAACCCGCGTCCAACCAGCTCAGACATAAACTGATGAACAGCAGCTTTTGAACCAATATCAATCCCCTTGGTTGGTTCATCGAGAATGATGATATCCGGTTGGGTCGCCAGCCATTTGGCAATCACTACTTTTTGTTGGTTCCCACCGGACAACGTTCCCACAGGCTGCCGCCAACTGGAGGCCTTAACTTGCAGGCGTTTGGCGTAGTCCTCCGCCAGCGCCCACTCTTGCCTGTCGTTAAGAACGCCATGCGGATTGAGCTGGCTGAGTTGCGGCAGGCTGATATTCTGACTGATAGAGAGCTCAATAACCGCACCTTGTTTTTGTCGTTCCTCTGGTACATAAACAATCCCTGCTTGAATCGCGTGCGCAGGATGGGAAAAGTGCTGTTCCTGGCCGTTAATCAGGATGTTCCCGCTGCTGGGTTGCGTGACACCAAATAGCGCCTGCATCAGTTCGGTACGCCCCGCACCGACCAGCCCGTAAAAACCCAGAATTTCACCTTTATGCAAACTGAAACTGATATTGGCAAATTCCGTCGGATGGCTGAGCTGTTGCACCTGTAACACCGTCTCCCCCAGCCCACAGATAATTTTAGGATACGTTTGGCTGACTTCTCTGCCCACCATCATCGTCACCATCTGTTGTTCGCTGATGTCGTTAATGTTGCCAGAGCTGACACAGTTACCATCTCGCAATACGGTGTAATAATCTGATATTGCAAAAATTTCATCGAATTTATGCGAAATGAACAGGATCGCTTTCCCCTCGAGCTTCAGGCGCTCGACGATATGATAAAACTCGACAATTTCATGTTGAGATAGCGCGGCGGTGGGCTCATCAAGGATCACAACCTGTGCCTCAAACGATAACGCTCGTGCGATCGCCACCATATGACGCTGTGCAATACTGAGCTCTTTCAGAATAGTATGCGGATCAATGTTCACTTCCAGACGGAGCAGAATATCACGGGCCTGCTGGTGCATAGCAGCCCAGTTAAGGCGTTTCAGCACACCGTGAGTGAGGTAGTGGCCCACAAAAATATTCTCGGTAACCGAAAGCTCATCAAACAACACCGTTTCCTGATGGATAGCCGTAATACCAACCCGATGCGCCGACTCGGGATTCGGTAACTTAATCGGAATGGCTTTATAGCGGATTTCCCCCTCTTCCGGCTGATAAATACCCGTCATCACCTTCACCAGCGTCGATTTACCGGCACCGTTTTCACCGATAAGCGCAGTCACTTTGCCCGGATACAGATCAACCCGAACGTTATTTAACGCCTGTACACCGGGAAAGCGTTTGCCAATGTGCTGCAATGACAACAGTGGCGTAGCGTCTGCCATTACGCATCTCCTATCTGGATGATCGGCTTACCAGAGAGAATGGCAAGCCGAACACAGATTCAGAATATTTTAGAAAATTGATCGATATTGCTGGCATCGTAAGTGAACGGTTCCGCCATCGCGCCGTTGCCATCCGTATCCAATTTCACCTTGCCCAAACGCCCCATACTCGCTTCGCTTTTCGTGGCGGTGCCTTTCACCAGATCGTATGCCAGATAGGTCGCGGCATAGCCCAGATCAATCGGGTTCCAGATGGCAAAACTTTTCGTCGCACCGGATTTCACCGCGCCGGCCATCTCAGACGGCAAACCCAGCCCCGTCACATAGACTTTGCCAATCTTCCCCTGATCCTTCACTGCTTGCGCTGCGGCGACAATGCCGACAGAAGAGGGAGAAATAATGACGCGTAAATCAGGATAGGATTTCAGCAACCCCACCGTTTCACGGTAGCTTTTGTCCGATAAATCATCACCATAAGCGACGGAAACCAGGTTTATAGAAGGATACTGTGGCAGCACTTTCCTCATCTCGGCGATCCACAGATTTTGGTTGGTTGACGTCGGTGTCGCACTAAGGATGGCCACGTCACCTTTTTCGAGGTTAAGCGCTTTCAGCGCATCATCAGCCAGTTTGACGTTAGTTTCACCGATAAGCGCATTGTTGGAGGGATTAAGGTGGATTTGACGGCCTTCTTTGGTGACGCCTGAATCCCAGGAAACGACTTTAATGCCACGTTGCATCGCCCTTTTCAACACCGGAATCAGCGCATCTGGGTCATTGGCGGATACTGCAATCGCATCCACACCTTGTGCGATCAATCCGTTAAGCACTTCAATCTGGGCCTCAGCCGTCGTGGTGGTGGGGCCGGTATAAATGACCTTCACTTCCCCTAATTCCTTTGCGGCTTCCTGTGCCCCGACGTTAGCCGCTTCAAAGAAACCATTTCCCAGTGATTTTGCCACTAAAGCGATCTTCACTTCTGCTGATGCTGCACCAGCCAACAGCATACTACTCACTGCCAGGGCCAGGCTCAGTACGCGTTTTACTGTCATGATGGGTCCCCCGCATAACGTTTAACGACCAAAGTTTGCCGATTCGTCAGGCATGTATTTGACTCTAGGAGGTTGCCGCTAAAGTGACCTTTCTCTCCGTGCCACCCCGGGGGAAACTATGGCAAAAACACAAAGGTTTGAGAGAACAACATCACAATTTGATAACATTTTTGTTTTTTTAGTGAGCAATAAGTTATCCAACCGTTAATTATATGGCTGCAATACCCTATTTTTATCGCTGATCTCTTGGAGAAACCTGACATGGGCACCATTCAGAAACAGATGTATATCAACGGTGAATTTGTTAAAAACGCCAGCGGCAAATGGATCGATGTCGTGAATCCCGCGACAGAACAACTTATCTCCCAGATCCCTGAAGGCACATCGGAAGATGCCAAAAGCGCGATCGACGCGGCCGAAGCAGCTCAGCCCGGTTGGGAAGCGCTACCCGCCGTAGAACGCGGCGTCTGGCTGCATAAGATTGCAGCAGGTATTCGCGAACGTGAAAAAGAACTGACAGAAATTATCATTGCTGAAGGTGGAAAAACCTACGGGCTGGCACAGACGGAGGTTTTATTCACCGCCGATTATCTTGATTATATGGCAGAGTGGGCACGCCGTTACGAAGGTGAAATCATTCAAAGCGACCGCCCAAATGAGAACATTTTTGTGTTCCGTAAGGCTATCGGGGTGACAACGGGTATCCTTCCCTGGAACTTCCCGTTCTTTCTGATTGCACGTAAAGCTGCGCCAGCCTTGATTACAGGTAATACCATTGTGATCAAACCCAGTGAAATCACGCCCAATAATGCGATGATTTTCGCCGAGATCATTCATAGCATCGGCTTACCGAAAGGTGTACTCAACATCGTCACGGGCTATGGACCAACCGTAGGTCAGGAATTGGCCGCGAACCCGAAAGTCGGCATGGTTAGCCTGACAGGCAGCGTCGCGGCAGGCATTGCCACCATGACAGCCGCGGCACAAAACGTCACGAAGGTGTCGCTTGAACTGGGCGGTAAAGCACCGGCCATCGTGATGGATGACGCTGATCTGGACTTGGCCGTGAAAGCGATTGTCAGTTCTCGTGTCATCAACAGTGGGCAAGTGTGTAACTGTGCTGAACGTGTTTATGTACAGAAAGGCGTGTACAACGAATTTATCTCTCGTATCAAAGCAGCAATGGAACACGTGTCTTTTGGCAATACCGCAGAGAAAAAAGATCTGGATATGGGGCCATTAATCAGCGCGGCGGCATTACAGCGGGTAGAAGAAAAAGTAGCGAAAGCCATTTCGCAGGGTGCGAAAGTTCTCCTTGGCGGCAAGCGAGAAAGCGGTACAGGCTATTTCTACCCACCAACCTTATTGGTCGACGTTAAACAAGACATGCCTATCATGCATGAAGAAGTCTTTGGCCCTGTGTTGCCAGTTGCCACGTTCGATACGCTGGAAGAGGCGATAAGAATGGCTAACGATAGCGAATATGGCCTAACGTCTTCGATTTATACTCAAAATATCAACACTGCCATGCAAGCGCTGAAGCAACTGAAATTCGGTGAAACCTATATCAATCGTGAAAATTTCGAGGCAATGCAGGGCTTCCACGCAGGATGGCGTAAATCCGGTGTCGGCGGCGCTGACGGCAAGCACGGCCTACAGGAATATCTGCAAACGCATGTCGCGTATTTGCAATTTCACTAACGGTGTTTCCAGAATAGACAAGAAAAAGGGAATGCGATGATCATTTCTGCTTCAACGGACTACCGTGCAGCGGCGCAGCGCAAGCTGCCGCCGTTTCTTTTCCACTATATCGATGGTGGCGCATATAACGAATACACCCTCAGACGTAATACCGCAGATCTGGCCGATATTGCGCTGCGCCAGCGCATACTGAAAAATATGTCCGACCTGAGTCTGGAAACATCATTATTTGGCGAGAAGCTCGCGATGCCGGTCGTGTTGGCTCCGGTAGGGCTGACCGGTATGTATGCCCGACGTGGCGAAGTGCAGGCGGCGCGGGCCGCGGCCCAAAAAGGTATCCCTTTCACCTTATCTACCGTCTCAGTCTGCCCGATTGAAGAAGTCGCACCTGCGATTAATCGCCCTATGTGGTTTCAGCTTTACGTCCTGAAAGATCGCGGTTTTATGCGTAATGCCTTAGAACGCGCTCAGGCTGCGGGCGTAAAAACATTGGTGTTTACGGTAGACATGCCCGTTCCAGGCGCGCGTTATCGCGATGCCCATTCCGGCATGAGCGGCCCAAACGCTGCCAGACGACGCATGTTACAAGCCATGATGCATCCACAGTGGGCATGGGATGTCGGTTTAAACGGTAAGCCGCACGATCTTGGCAACGTCTCCGCCTATCGTGGTCAACCGACAACGCTGGAAGATTACATCGGCTGGTTGGGCGCAAATTTCGATTCCTCGATTTCATGGCAGGATTTAGCGTGGATCCGTGAATTCTGGCAAGGGCCAATGATTATCAAAGGGATACTCGACCCCGAAGATGCCAGAGAGGCGGTAAAATTCGGGGCAGACGGCATTGTGGTGTCTAACCACGGCGGCCGCCAGCTCGACGGCGTACTGTCAACGGCTCACGCCTTACCCGCTATTGCTGATGCGGTAAAAGGTGAAATTACCATCCTGGCAGATTCAGGCATTCGTACCGGCTTGGACGTGGTTCGCATGATAGCGCTGGGAGCAGACAGCGTGATGCTGGGACGAGCGTTTGTTTATGCGCTAGCGACAGCAGGAGAAGCTGGTGTAACCAACCTATTGACCCTAATCGAAAAAGAAATGCGTGTCGCCATGACGCTGACCGGTGCTAAATCCATTGCTGAAATCAATGCGGATGCGTTGGTATATCGCCAACCATCGTAACATTCCCTGTGCCTCTTCAATCGACAGGCAGTATTTTCCGCAGCGAGATCTGCCTGTCTCAATCTTTTGGGTACGCCTCGCCACATGAATGCGGCGATCCGGTGCCGTTTTTGCCTCAATCCTCCCTAAGGAATAAAAGTCATCTGTTTTACAAATAGCCTTCTCCTGCTTTACCCGATAAAATCGCCACCAGCGATAACTAACGACAGTAAAACGCATGCTACAAACTCTCTACACTGTTCTTCTGTATCTCATTCAGCCGTTGATATGGCTTCGACTGTGGTTTCGTGGCCGTAAAGCGCCGGCCTACCGCAGACGCTGGAGCGAGCGCTATGGATTTTGTGCCGAGAAAGTGAAGCCTGATGGCATCATGTTGCATTCCGTTTCCGTGGGGGAAACCCTCGCCGCAATCCCGCTGGTTCGGGCGCTGCGCCATCGTTACCCTAATCTGCCCATCACCGTTACCACCATGACGCCGACAGGCTCAGAGCGTGTGCGTTCCGCTTTTGGTGATTCGGTCTATCACGTCTATCTGCCTTATGATTTACCCTGTGCCTTACGGCGTTTTTTTAATCAGGTTCGCCCTAAAGTTGTCATCATCATGGAAACAGAATTGTGGCCCAACCTGATTGCAGAGCTGAATAAACGTGAAATTCCACTGGTCATTGCCAATGCCCGTTTATCGGCCCGATCGGCGGCTGGTTATAAAAAAATTGGTCGTTTGACACGCCACATTTTACGTCAAATCACACTGGTCGCCGCGCAGAATCAGGAAGACGGCGAGCGTTTTATCGATCTTGGTTTGAAACGCTCAAGCCTGACGGTCACGGGCAGCCTCAAATTCGATATTTCTGTCACGCCAGAGCTTGCGGCACGCGCGGTCACGCTACGTCGTCAATGGGCACCACACCGCTCGGTGTGGATCGCGACCAGTACACACGAAGGTGAAGAATCTATTATTTTAGCGGCACACCGTCAGCTACTAGAAACATACCCCAACCTGTTACTCATTTTAGTGCCTCGCCACCCTGAGCGTTTCTCAACCACTCAGGCTCTGACGCAAAATTTAGGCTTCACCTACACCTTACGTAGCAGCGGCGAACAGCCTTCAGCCGACACACAGGTAGTGATCGGGGATACGATGGGTGAGTTGATGTTGCTGTATGGCATCGCCGATTTGGCGTTTGTTGGCGGCAGTCTGGTTGACCGCGGTGGCCATAACCCGCTTGAAGCGGCGGCGCATGCTATTCCTGTCCTCATGGGACCACACACATTCAACTTTAAAGATATCTGCAATAAGCTTGAACAGGCCGATGGCCTGATTACGATCTCTGATGCGGACTCTATCGCGAAAGAGGTAGGCAATTTGCTCGCCGATGAAGATTACCGGCTTTATTATGGCAGGCATGCGGTTGAAGTATTGCACCAAAATCAGGGAGCATTACAGAAGCTACTGGCATTGCTGGAGCCTTATCTTCCACAGCGTACTCACTAGCCCATGAGGCATACCATGAAGGCAATTTACCCCGGCACATTCGATCCACTCACCAATGGTCATTTGGATCTGCTGACGCGAGCGTCACGCATGTTTGACCATGTGGTGCTGGCGATTGCCGCCAGCCCGAGTAAAAATACGCTTTTCTCGCTAGATGAACGCGTTGCACTGGCAAACGATGTGACCCAGCATTTGCCGAATGTCGAAGTAGTGGGTTTCAGCGATCTCATGGTGCACTTTGCGCAACAGCAAAACGCCAATATTCTTGTACGTGGTTTACGCGCCGTGGCCGACTTTGAATATGAGCTCCAACTTGCAAAAATGAATCACCACCTCATGCCTACGCTGGAAAGCGTCTTCTTGATGCCATCTGAAGAGTGGTCTTTTATTTCGTCTTCTCTGGTTAAAGAAGTGGCACGCCACGGTGGTGATGTTTCTCATTTTTTGCCTGAATCTATTGCCAATGCGTTAGAAAAAAAATTACGTGCCTGCTGACGGTATTCTCTTAAGAGCGGATAACGCGTAGTAAGCTTGCCGTATTCGCTTCCAAACCAAACCGTAGTCGGACATCTTTCTGGCCTGCCTGAGCATAAGACAACATCGTTTCTTTATTGGAAAGAGCAAAATCCAGGGCTTCACGCCATTGCTGAGGCTCATTGCGGGCCACAACGAGACCCGTAACACGATCATGAACCGTCTCAGGCAATCCACCTTCATGACTTACGATGACAGGAACAGCCAAACTCAAGGCTTCTATTTGCGCCATACCCAGCGGTTCTTTGATTGAGGGCATAACGAGTACATCGGCTTTCTTTAATACGGCGGCAACAGATTTTAATTCCCCCATCCATACATTATTTTGCAGCCCACGCTGATTCACTTCTTCTTTTAATTTTTCAGCACCACCGCCACCTGCCATAATATATTTCAACTGGGGCCTTCGCTTTATTAAATCCTCCAATGCCGAGAGTATTATGCTATGCCCTTTCTCTGATCTATACATACCTAGCTGAATAATGACGTCTCCTTCATTTTTATCCAGCCAATAAGATAAATCCTCTTTGATAGGAAAATGAAGTTCACTATCAAGTTTCGCGAAATTGATTCCTGGATAAACCACTCGAATTTCTTTACCAGGAAAGTGGGGTTTGATGATATCAACCATGAATTGGCTTGGCACCATGACCAGATCGACGGGCAAAAGGCGGTTAAGGGGATTGGGTTTTCTATTTGTGTAATACGTTCTCGATCTAATAATTTTGGGACGTTTTGCTAACGTGATTGCAGCAATGCTCAGATTATTAGCATCATGCCCACTGTGGCATATACAGGCTACCGGCCGATATTTTTTTATTGATTTCCTGATCCCATGAATCGTCGGAAGATGAAAACTATTACGAAAGGGAAGATTAATAACTGACAAATTTCGTGAGCGCGCCTCATTATTAATTCGACCTTGGGCATTACAAAATAAATAAGTGGTTAACCCCTGTGCATTCAATGCTTCCATCTGTTGTAACAACTGCCATTCCTGTCCACCCATATTCTTCGAACTTTCAAGAAAAAACACAACATCGCTATGATTATGCATACGTTAACCACGACATAAAAATGTGAAGTAGAGAAAATCAACGCTGGCAAGTTTTACAAAAAAACGTACTACGCTGACCATGCTTCGCCGTTTCTATCGGCGTTCCACATACCCGGCAACGCTCCCCTGCTCGTCCATAAACCTGTAACTCTTGGGCAAAATACCCAGGTTTGCCATCAGACTGGAGGAAATCGCGTAATGTTGTACCGCCTTGCTCAATTGAACGCAACAGGACATGTTTGATCGTATCAGACAAGACCTGTGTTTCAGCTTCACTCAATGAACCTGCCGTTCTGTCTGGTCTGATCCTTGCCATAAACAGAGACTCGCTGGCATAGATATTCCCCACGCCAACAACAATTTTATTGTCCATTATCCATTGCTTAACCAACGTCTTTCTGCCTCGTGAGAGTTGGTACAGATAATCACCAGTAAACTCGTCGCTTAACGGTTCAGGCCCTAAGTGCGCAAGGACCGAGCACTCATCCAGGTTATCTGTCCACAGCCAGGCACCAAAACGACGAGGATCGGTATAACGAAGAACGTGGCCCGTATCCATCACCAAATCAACATGGTCATGTTTTCCGGGCTCGGTATATTCGGGCAAAATACGTAAACTGCCGGACATGCCGAGGTGAACGATTATCCATCCCGTTTTTAACTCAATTAGCAGGTATTTAGCACGCCGATGCACCCCGACGACGACCTGATCGCTGAGCGATAAAATTTCACTGGAGACGGGCCAACGCAGACGAGTCTGACGAACTTCAGCATAGAGAATAGTATGGTCGACCAGATAAGGCGAGATCCCTCGCCGACTGGTTTCAACCTCTGGTAATTCTGGCATCACATATCTCCCGAAAAATTTTCGTTACGTTAGCATAAAAAACGTCGAACGATACTGTGCTGAAAATGCAGCCAAAGGGTCATCTATCGTGAAAATCGTCAGACATCGCTGACCGCTACCCTAGGCCTCTGGACGGATTTCAGCCATAAAAAAACCCGGCTTAGGCCGGGTTTTTTAGCAATCCACTAAAATTATTTAATTTTAGCTTCTTTGTAGATCACATGTTGACGGACAACTGGATCGAATTTCTTCAGTTCCAATTTTTCCGGCTTCGTGCGCTTGTTCTTCGTGGTGGTATAGAAGTGACCAGTACCAGCAGAAGAAACCAGCTTGATCTTCTCGCGAACACCCTTAGCCATGATTCAGTTCCTTAATACTTTTCACCACGGGCACGCAGATCGGCCAGAACCGTCTCAATACCCTTCTTATCGATAACACGCATACCTTTAGCAGATACGCGCAGCGTTACAAAGCGCTTTTCACCTTCAACCCAAAAACGGTGTGAGTGCAGGTTCGGCAGAAAACGGCGTTTGGTCGCATTCAGTGCGTGGGAACGGTTATTACCGGTCACCGGACGCTTGCCAGTAACTTGGCAGACTCGGGACATGTCTATTCTCCAAAAATCAAATCAGCTCGAGCTTCGTCATGGGGGTTGGCCGCCTCGTCAGGCATAGAGCCCATCTCAGCAACTTCACTGAAAAGACTCTGTCATCAGGATAAACCTGCTGAGATAGGCTCTTAACGCCACACCCAAGATTCTCAAAGGTGGCGTAGTATACGCTCTGAAGCGTTACTGCTCAAGTCCCGAACAGCTAAAGATCCCGAAGGATCGCGGAAATATCCGTTAAATCCATCCGCGTTCAGCAAAAGAGACGTATTCACCGCGTCCAATGACCAGATGATCGAGCACACGAATATCCAATAACTGGCAAGCCTTGATGATTTCGTCAGTGATGGCACGATCGGCCTGACTAGGCTCCGATTTTCCAGAAGGATGGTTATGTGCCAGAATCAACGCGGCTGCATTGGCTTTTAACGCTTCACGCACAATTTCCCTTGGATGGACTTCCACACTGTTAATCGTCCCTGCAAACATCTCTTGATGGCGAATCACCCGATGCTGGTTATCTAAAAACATCACCAAAAAAACTTCTCGTTCCTGCCGAGCCAAAAGCAATTGCAAATATTGGCCAGTGACTTCCGGACTCAACATCGCATCTTCTTTCGCCAGCCGAGATGAAAACAACCGCCGTGACAGTTCAGCCACAGCTTTCAACTGTGCGTATTTCGATAATCCGACTCCTTTTGCCGTACAAAACGTGGCCTGATCGGCCGACAGCAACTGATGAAGTGAACCGAATTCCGTCAGCAACTGTTCGGCCAATTGCATCACATGCATACCGGGTAATCCGGTGCGTAAAAAAATGGCCAGCAATTCTGCGTCTGTGAGCGAATCCGCTCCTAAATTCACCAATTTCTCCCGCGGCGCCAACCCTTCATCCCAGCCCATCATCCCTCCTTGCGTCATCGATGGATATCATGACAGGTCCCCCATAACGGGACGACTGCAAACAGGAAAGGCTGCGAAGCGCCACGCAATTTTTACTCGAAAACGGGTCTCACCGCTTAAGATTCCTCCCCAGAGTTAAGGTTATGGTAAAATAACCCCTCTTTCGGTTTTCAATCGGATCATGATGATGACGGAATTTTCTAACCTATCCGTTTCAAGTAACCTATCCGTTTCGGGTAACCCGCTTTCCGGCAAACGAATCGTGCTCGGTATCAGTGGTGGCATCGCAGCATACAAATGCCCCGAGTTGGTCAGACGTTTACGCGACTGCGGCGCTAGCGTTCGAGTAGTCATGACATCAGCCGCACAAGCCTTTATCACGCCGTTGACGTTACAGGCCGTATCAGGTTATCCGGTTTCTGACGATCTGCTCGATCCCGCGGCTGAAGCATCAATGGGTCATATCGAGTTGGGGAAATGGGCTGATTTAGTGATTATCGCCCCTGCCACGGCCGACCTCATCGCACGACTGGCCGCCGGTATGGCTAACGATTTGCTGACGACGCTCTGTCTGGCCACCGCGGCGCCGATAGCCGTGGCCCCGGCGATGAACCAACAGATGTATCGCGCCATACCGACACAAAGCAACCTGCACACGCTCGCGGCTCGCGGGCTGGCGCTTTGGGGGCCGGACAGCGGCAGCCAGGCCTGTGGCGATGTGGGTCCCGGTCGCATGATCGACCCCCTTGAGATTGTTGAACGCGCACAACACCATTTTTCCGCCGTCAACGATCTGCAACATCTGAATATTATGATTACCGCAGGCCCTACGCGCGAAGCGCTCGATCCCGTACGGTTCATTACGAATCACAGTTCAGGGAAAATGGGGTTTGCGATTGCTCAGGCCGCTGCGGCCAGAGGAGCCAACGTTACGCTCATTGCGGGTCCCGTAGCCCTCTCCACCCCCAACCGGGTAAAGCGTATTGATGTTGTCAGCGCACTGGATATGCAGCAAGCCGTGATGGCCGAAGCCTCACAACACCATATCGTAATTGGTTGTGCCGCCGTGGCTGATTATCGTCCCAAGTTTGTTGCTGACGAAAAAATCAAAAAACAGGGTGATGAAATCGCTGTCACCATGATAAAAAATCCGGATATTATCGCGGGTGTCGCCGCAATGGATGAAAATCGTCCTTATGTCGTCGGATTTGCCGCCGAAACGCAGAATGTGGAAGAATACGCCCGGCAAAAGTTGGCGCGTAAAAATCTGGATCTCATCTGCGCTAACGATGTTTCCCTTTCCGGGCAGGGTTTCAACAGTGAAACCAATGCATTGCATCTTTTCTGGCAAGACGGAGACAAGCAATTACCGCATTGCGATAAGCTTCTCCTAAGCCAAAACTTAATCGACGAGATTGTCAGCCGTTATGATGAAAAAAATCGACGTAAAGATTGTTGACCCACGAATCGGTCAACAATTCCCGTTACCAACCTACGCCACGCCGGGCTCTGCCGGGTTGGATTTACGTGCCTGTCTGGATCAGGCAATAGAATTAAAAGCAGGAGAAACCACCCTGATTCCAACCGGTCTGGCTATTCATATTGCCGATACGAATCTGGCAGCCATGGTACTGCCGCGTTCAGGGCTGGGCCATAAGCATGGCGTTGTGCTGGGTAACCTGGTTGGCTTAATCGACTCAGACTATCAAGGACAGCTCATGGTTTCTGTCTGGAACCGTGGTCAGCAGACGTTCACGATTGAGCCCGGTGAACGCATCGCGCAGATGATTTTCGTTCCCGTGGTTCAAGCTGAATTTAACCTGGTTGAAGACTTTGTAAGCAGTGAACGTGGAGAAGGTGGTTTCGGCCATTCAGGCCGTAACTAACACGCCCCTACCACCCGCTATTGTAAAAAAATTCATATAAGCCACAGCAATACCCCGATAGATTTCAAGACGTCGTTTGAAGAACAGAGGGGATTGCCGCTGTGGCGCTGGCGGGTGTTTGTTCGTTAAATTTTTAGCAAGGGTCTTTTCAGACATGGCAGAAAAAGAAAATACGAAAAGGAATCGTCGCGAGGAAATTTTGCAGGCGCTGGCGCAGATGTTGGAATCTAGCGATGGTAGCCAGCGTATCACCACAGCAAAACTGGCAGCAAACGTTGGCGTCTCTGAAGCTGCGCTTTACCGGCACTTTCCCAGTAAAACGCGGATGTTTGATAGCCTGATTGAATTCATTGAAGACAGTCTGACGACACGTATCAACCTGATTTTGCAGGATGAAAAAGAAACATTTAATCGCATTCGTTTGATTTTGCTTCTTATCCTTGGGTTTGCCGAACGGAATCCCGGTTTGACACGCATCATGACGGGCCATGCTCTGATGTTTGAGCAGGATCGTTTACAAGGGCGTATAAACCAACTATTCGAACGTATTGAATCACAGCTACGGCAAGTGTTGCGTGAACACAAGTTACGCGATGGTAAAGGCTTCCAGCACGATGAAACATTGCTGGCCAGTCAGCTATTGGCGTTTTGTGAGGGCATGCTCTCGCGGTATATTCGCTCTGAATTCCGCTACCGTCCAACACAGGAATTTGATACTCGCTGGCCCTTATTGGCCGCCCAACTGTATTAGCCCACGACCGTACTACATCAAATCCAATCGCTGACTTATTTAGAGGATATGTCTATTCGCTCTGCCTGTCGGCAGTTCCCGCCAGAAGCGTCTCTGGCGGAATCACCGACAAAGCCCTAACGGCTAAATGCCATACTGTTCGCGATAGGCTTTCACTGCGGCAAGCGACTCTGCCATCTCGGGTTTCTCTGCCAGATAAGCGATTAACTCTTTCAACGTAATGATAGAAATCACCCGGCATTGGTAATCACGTTCAACTTCCTGAATCGCAGAAATATCAGCACGCCCGCGTTCCTGACGATCCAACGCAATCATCACACCCGCCAGCGTCGCCCCATGAGCGGCAATAATCTCCATCGATTCACGGATCGCGGTCCCGGCGGTAATCACATCATCCACCAGCATAACGCGCCCCTTTAACGGACTGCCCACCAAACTACCGCCCTCGCCATGATCTTTGGCTTCCTTACGATTAAAACAGTAAGGAAAATCACGATCATGATGCTCAGCCAGCGCGACTGCCGTGGTGGTCGCAATCGGGATACCTTTATAAGCCGGCCCGAACAGCAAATCGAATTCAATACCCGAATCCATTAAGGCTTCTGCATAAAAGCGTCCCAGCAAGGCCAGATCGCGCCCGGTATTAAACAATCCAGCATTAAAGAAATAGGGGCTGACGCGCCCTGATTTCAGCGTAAATTCACCGAATTTTAATACCTGTTTGCTGAGCGCGAATTCAATAAACTGGCGCTGATAGGCTTTCATTACTGCTTCTCCTCGTCTTACGGGTTAATCACGTTATTGGCAGACATAAAAAAGCGACCATCAGGTCGCTTGAGCATAAAACATTAATCCGCTAAGGCCGCTTTCTGCGCCTGAATGATGGAATCAATTCCTCCACGAGCCAGCGCCAGCAGAGTGAGCAACTCATCGTGGCTAAACGGTTCGCCTTCCGCCGTTCCCTGCACTTCGATCATGCGTCCATCTTCCGTCATCACTACGTTCATGTCTGTTTCAGCGGCAGAATCTTCAATATATTCCAAATCGCAAACCGCTTCGCCCTTGACGATGCCCACAGACACCGCAGCAACCATGCCCTTCAACGGATTTTTCTTCAGTTTGCCACTGGCGACCATCACATTAAGCGCATCGGCTAACGCCACACATGCACCGGTGATTGACGCCGTGCGGGTACCGCCATCGGCCTGTAAAACATCGCAATCCAGCGTGATGGTATATTCTCCCAACACTTTTAAATCGATTGCTGCACGCAGGGAACGTGCAATCAAACGTTGAATTTCCAACGTCCGGCCACCCTGCTTACCTTTAGCGGCTTCACGCGCATTACGGCTATGCGTCGCACGCGGCAGCATGCCATATTCGGCAGTGACCCAGCCTTGTCCCTGTCCTTTCAGAAAGCGAGGAACGCCTTCTTCGACCGTGGCATTACATAAAACTTTGGTATCACCAAATTCAACCAACACCGAACCTTCGGCGTGTTTTGTGTAATGGCGGGTCAATTTGAGGGGGCGTACTTGCTGTGCACTTCGGCCTGTAGGGCGCATGGATCATCTCCGGCAGGTAAATGAAAACTGGCGCGCATTATACGGCCTTCAAGGGGCAATGCCTATCTTGCCCTGCAATGCACGATGATAATTTAAAGAGAACGTTTTTTTCGATCGGTTATAGGCAACGGTATACCACACATTTTCCCTTCCAAGCATCGCTATAACTTCAGGCTATACCCTTCTAATGAACAAGTATTCGTCAGCAATGATACATCGTGGAATATTCTCTTTCTTCGCACGTTGATGAGCCGTGTACACCGCGCTAAGTCTGGCCTATCGCGTCGACCGAACCTGACGATGAGACAACCAACCGGAATGACAATGACGGATATCACACAAATGGGTGCTGTAACCGCCACCGCACCCGGAGTTACACCCCAGCCCGTGCTGGAAATCAACGATCTGAACGTGAGCTTCAGCGGGAGATCAGGCAAGCATCAGGCCCTCAGAGGCGTCTCTTTTACTCTGAATAAAGGGGAAATCGTTGCTATCGTCGGGGAAAGTGGGTCTGGAAAATCAGTGACATCCCTGACGGTGATGGGCCTGCTGGGCGACAGCGCTGACATTGAGCGCGGCACGATCAACTTTACCGCCCATGACGGACAGCAACACAATCTGCTTACCATGAAAGCAGAGCAGCGTCGTCAGCTACGTGGACGCGAAATTGCCATGATCTTTCAGGAACCGATGACGTCATTAAACCCGGTGCTGAAAATTGGCGACCAGTTAACGGAAGCGCTACGCGACCACCGGATTTGTGATGCCGCCAGCGCAGACAAAAAAGCACGAGAACTGTTGCACAAAGTTCGCATCGCCGATGTCGATCGCGTGATGAAAAGCTACCCCCATTCGCTCTCCGGCGGTATGCGCCAGCGCGTCATGATCGCACAAGCGTTGGCTTGCGATCCGCAACTGCTTATTGCCGATGAACCCACCACCGCGCTCGATGTCACTGTTCAGGCACGAATTCTGCAAATCCTGCGTAATCTGCAACAACAGAGCGAGATGGCCGTGCTGTTTATTACCCACGATATGGGCGTCGTCGCAGAAATCGCCGATCGCGTGGTCGTCATGTATCGCGGCGAAGTGGTCGAACAGGGCCACGTCGAACAAATTTTTGCGGCCCCACAACATCCTTATACTCAATCACTGCTGGCCGCCGTGCCGAAACTGGGCGATATGCGCGAGCATCATTGGCCCAAACGCTTCCCGCTGCTTGGTCAGTCAGCCAGTCATGATGACAGCGAACAGATGACCGCACGCTATGACGTGGAGCCACTGCTGGATATTCGCGGCCTGCGCGTCTATTTTCCGGTGCGCTCTGGGATGTTCTCCAGCATCACTCACCATGTCCATGCCGTTGAACAGATTGACTTTAACGTTTGGCCAGGAGAAACCTTGGCTATCGTCGGGGAAAGTGGCTGTGGTAAATCGACAACCGGCCGGGCGCTATTGCGTTTGACCCAGAGTGAAGCAGAAAGCATTCATTTTCAGGGTAAAGAAATCTCTCTGATGAAAGAGAGCGAGTTCCAACCGCTACGCCGGGAAATGCAGATGGTGTTTCAAGACCCCTATGCCTCGCTAAACCCGCGCCTCACTGTCGGCTTTACCATTGCCGAACCATTACTGCTACACGGATTAGTGAAATCACTGGAAGAAGCCACCCCTCAGGTACAAACGCTGCTAAAAAGCGTCGGTTTGTTGCCGGAACACGCCAGCCGCTATCCACATGAGTTTTCCGGTGGTCAACGGCAACGTATTGCTATCGCACGCGCCATGGCGTTGCAACCACAGGTCATCATCGCCGACGAAGCGGTGTCGGCATTAGATGTGTCGATTCAGGCACAGGTGGTGAACCTGATGATGGATTTACAGCAGAAAACCGGCGTGTCATGGATTTTCATCTCTCATGATATGGCGGTGGTCGAACGGATCGCCAACCGGGTTGCGGTGATGTACCTCGGGCAAATTGTAGAAATTGGCCCACGCCAGTCCGTGTTTAATGCGCCACAACACCCCTATACCCGACGCCTGTTGGCATCCGTGCCCATTGCTGACCCCACACAGCGCAGCGCCCGCACGTTTGATGACAGCGAAATTCCCTCCCCACTGCGTAAAGCGGGCGAGGTCGTAGCAAAGATGCGCTATCGACAGGTCGCGCCACATCATTGGGTAAGCGACAACACGTAAACCAATAAATACCAACAACAATGCCTGAATATTGCTTCACGGGAGAGACACCATGAAACCATTACCATATTGTTCAATATTACGTCGTTCCGCCACCGCCATCGGGCTATCGCTCTGCCTGAGCGTTGCCGCACAGGCGCAGGATCTGCGTATTTCCACATCAGCGGATATCACTGGATTAGATCCGCATGACACCACGGATAACACCAGCTACTCCATACAGAGCGGCATCTTTGAACGGTTGTTCCAGTTCGATAATGAAATGAAGCTGATATCGTGGTTAGCTACCGATTATGTTGGCAACGACAACGCGACTGAATTTACCCTCACCTTGCGCGAAGGCGTCACGTTTCAAGACGGTACGCCGTTCGACGCCGAAGCGGTCAAAGCCAACCTCGGCCGACTGGCGGATCCAAGCAAAGGGTTAAAGCGCAACAGTTTGTTTAAAATGATCAAAAGCATCACAGCGCTCTCACCGACACAGGTAAAAATCGAACTGAATCAGCCGTTCGGCGCATTCATCAACACGTTGGCACATCCCTCAGCCGTCATGCACAGCCCTGCGGCCCTGGCACAATACCCAGAAGAAGCGCAATTACGCCAACATCCCGTCGGCACCGGGCCGTTCAAATTCGTAGAGTGGCAGTTAGGAAAAAGCATAAAGCTGTCGAAATACGCGGGCTATTGGCGGCAAGGTTGGCCGAAGGTCGATAACGTCACCTTCTATCCTACGCCGGAAGACGCCACCCGCGTTGCAGCGCTCAAGGCCGGTCAGGTGGATGCCATTTCGCCATTGCCAACTGACCTGATGGAAACGATAAAAAATGATGCCAAACTGGCCGTACAGCGGGATAAAAGCATCTACTTCACTTACGTCGCGATCAACACACAGCACACCGCATTTAACGATGTGCGAGTTCGTCAGGCGCTCAACTATGCCATCAATCGTGATGTTTGGCTGAAAGTCGGTTATGCCGGTATGGGAACAACGGCCACATCAACCCTGTCCCCCAACGTGCAGTTCTATCAAAAACAAACGGCACCTGATTATCGCTATGACCCAGAAAAAGCAAAAGCGCTGTTGAAAGAAGCGGGATACGGCAACGGTCTGGATACCATCATGTACACGCTCAACAGTACCGCCAGCATCCGTAACACGCAGTTCCTGAAGCAACAACTGGGACAGGTTGGCGTTCGCGTCACCGTGATGCCAATGGATGCGGGCACGCGTAACAAGAAAATTTTCGGTAACAAAGATCCGCAGAAAGCCGAGTATGACTTCTATTTTGGCGGCTGGTCGCCTTCTACGGGTGACGCTGACTGGGCGCTGCGTCCGCTGTTTGCCACCGAATCCTGGGTACCGACAGCGCAAAACATGTCCTACTACAGCGGCCCAGAGACCGATAAATACATTACCGCCGCGCTGCAAACCGCCGACCCTGCAAAACGAGCGGCGGCTTATGCTGAAGCACAGAAACAGATTTGGCAGGATGCCCCCGTCATTTTCCTGGGTTCGCCAGATAATCTGGTCGGAAAGGTAAAGAACCTGAATAACGTTTATATGCAGGCAGACGGTCTGTTGATGTATTCCCGTGCCGAATTCCATTAATCAACCTGACGGGGAAAGACGATGTTCACCTATATCATCCGTCGATTGCTGGAAACGATACCGGTGTTACTGGTGGTTTCCCTGCTCATTTTCACCTTTATCAAACTTCTGCCAGGCGATCCGGCGTTTATCTACGCCGGTCCAGACGCAACGCCGGAAGCTGTGGAGGCTGCGCGCGAACATCTGGGGCTTAACGATCCCTTACCACAGCAGTACGTACATTGGCTAAACGGCCTGCTACACGGCGATCTCGGCGTCACCTATCGCACCCAGCAACCGGTGCTAGAGGTCATCGAGAAAAGTTTTATGCCTACGCTATGGTTGGCATTAGCAGGGTTCGCCTGGTCGGTAGTGCTCGGGTTAGTGGTAGGCGTTATCGCCGCGCTGAGACGAGGCAAATGGCAGGACTGGTCACTGATGAGCGTCGCCGTGGGGGGGATTTCCATGCCGACATTCTGGCTTGGCCTGCTACTGATTCAGTTTGTCGCCATGCCATTCGGTATTTTTTCCGTCAGCGGCTTTAACCAGCCTTCAGATATCGTTCTGCCAGCACTAACGCTTGGCGCATCGGTCGCGGCTGTCATGGCCCGCTTCACCCGCTCCGCTTTTTTAGAAGTGATGCAGGAAGATTATGTCCGCACCGCACGATCCAAAGGGTTACGCGGGCGGTTAATCGTCTGGAAACACGTATTACGCAATGCGCTTATCCCGGTGATTACCATGCTGGGGTTACAGTTCGGCTTCCTGCTCGGCGGGTCTATCGTCGTGGAAAGTGTGTTCAGTTGGCCGGGACTCGGGCTGCTGCTGATCGAATCCATCAAAACGCAGGACCAACCGGTCATTCAGGCGTTAGTGATGCTGTTCGTGCTGGAATTCATTTTGATTAACCTGCTGGTGGATCTGCTTTACGCAGTGGTCAACCCGGCGATTCGCTTACGTTAGGAGCTGCGATGACGGTTCTTTCTCAATCCAACGAGACCGTGGACAACAACACGATTCGCTCGCCATGGCGTGACTTTATGCTCACCCTGCTGAGCAATCCACTCGCATTGGTATCCGGTGGCTTTATCCTAATACTGATTCTGGTTGCGGTGTTCGCGCCCTTACTGGCGCCATGGGACCCAATGGAGCCAGACTGGATGGCGCTATCTGCGCCCCCCTCAGCCAGCCATTGGATGGGAACGGACGATCTGGGGCGCGATGTACTCAGCCGCATCCTCTATGGCGCACGTATTTCGCTGTACGTTGGTTTGTTCTCCGTCACGCTGGGTATGTTGGTGGGCATTGTCCTCGGATTGCTAGCAGGCTACTACGGCCGTTGGATCGACATGCTGATCATGCGCGGTTGCGATGTGCTGTTTGCTTTTCCCGGCATGCTGCTGGCGATCGCTGTCGTAGCCATTCTGGGGCCGGGGCTAAATAACGTGATCATCGCCGTCGCCGTATTCAGTGTCCCGGTATTTGCACGTATTGTGCGGGCCTCTGCGCTATCCCTGAAGCAAGCGGCATACGTTGAAGCCGTACGCTGCGCTGGCGCGACTGACCGTATCATTCTGCTACGCCATATTTTGCCCGGCACACTATCCAACGTGATTGTCTATTTCACCATGCGTATCGGCACCAGCATTCTCACCGCAGCCGGACTGAGCTTTATTGGTCTGGGGCCGGAACCGGACGTGCCGGAATGGGGAAATATTCTGGCAATGAGCCGCAATATGATGATGGCCGGATTGTGGCACGTCAGCGTCTTTCCCGGTATGGCGATCTTCTTCACGGTGCTGGCTTTCAACCTGCTGGGGGATACGTTGCGCGATACGCTGGACCCGAAACTCAAGCGTTAAGAGATAAAAATAAGATGACTTTCTATCAACAGGCTCAATTACATCACTTGCTGCGACGCTGGCGCGATGAACGGCAAGTGGGTATGCCGCGCTTGCCAAGCGGCCCCAATAACAGTTTATGCGACGTGGTGGGCGTGCGCGTAGGGCACGCTACGCTGGATGCGGGCGAAATACAGACCGGCGTCACTGCGATTCTGCCTCTTGGCGACAATCTGTTTGCCACGCCGCTTCCCTGCGGCGCAGCCGTGCTCAACGGTTTCGCTAAACCCGTCGGGCTTGTGCAAATCACCGAGCTGGGCCGGTTACAGACCCCAATCCTGCTCAGTAACACACTGGCGGTAGGCACACTGTTTACGACTCTGGTACGTGACGCTATTAGCCGGAATCCTGAATTAGGCCGTTCACAACCCACAATCAATCCACTGGCGCTGGAATGCAATGATGGTTTTTTAAACGACATTCAGGCACTGGCCGTAACGGAGACGATGGCATGTGCCGCTTTAGAACAGGCTGCCACATCGTTCGCACGCGGCAGCGTGGGAGCCGGACGCGGTATGAGTTGCTTCGGGCTGAAAGGGGGAATCGGCACCGCTTCACGCCTGATTAATGGCACCAATGCAACGTTAGGTGTTCTGGTGCTAGCCAACTTTGGTGCGCTTTCCGCCCTGACGCTGGACGGCGTTCAGATCGGTTCTGCCATCGCCGATGTGCTCCCGGATTTGGCACCACAACGAGACGCAGGTTCTATCATCATTATCATGGCAACCGATGCACCACTGGACGCTCGCCAACTGGGGCGCATTGCCAAACGCGCCGGAGCAGGGCTGGGGCGTCTCGGCAGTTATTGGGGGCACGGATCTGGCGATATCGCGGTTGCTTTCTCCACCACGCCAACGCCAATTCCCCCCGATGATGCCCAACTGGAACCTTTTTTGTGCGCGGCAGCCGATGCGACAGAACATGCGGTACTGGATGCGATGCTGAATGCTGAGGCCGTGACGGGATTTCGTGGGCATCACCGCACCGCGCTTGGGAAAGTGCTGGATCGTCTGGCTCAGGATTTACCGAATTAAGGATATGAGATGAAAGTGTTTATTTCCGCCGATATCGAAGGTATCGCTGGGGTGATGCGCCCAGAGCAATGTCGCCCTGAAACCGCAGACTATCAGCTTGCCCGTGGATTAATGGAGCAAGAAGTCAATGCCGCGATCGACGGGGCGTTCGCAGGCGGAGCCACCGAGGTGGTAGTGGCAGACAGTCACGCGGCAATGGTCAATCTGCGGGCGGCAAATATAGACGCGCGCGCCCGGTTAGTACAGGGTAAACCTCGAGCGCTTTCCATGGTGGAAGGGCTGGAGCAGCAAGCATTCGACGGCATGATGTTCATCGGCTATCACAGTGCAGCCGGAGAGCACGGCGTGTTATCGCACACGATTAACGGCCGGGCGTTCTACCGCGTGAAGATCAATAATGAAATCATGGGTGAAAGCGATATCTATACCGCCGCAGGCGCAGAATACAATACGCCACTCTGGCTCGTCAGCGGTGACGATACGCTACAGGCATGGATCGCTCGCTATTATCCAACAACGGCGTATGCCTGTGTGAAACGAGCCATTGCGCACACGGCGGCAGAGTCGTTAAGCACAACAGCGGCGCAAAACCTGATTCGTACGACGGCAACGCAGGCAGTGACCGCCGCAAGGCGCGAAAAAACATCACGTCTACAGGCACCTTATCATCTGGAATTGATGGTGACGAAGCCCGTATTGGCCGATCTGTTCACCCTCATTCCCGGCGTTACCCGACAGGATGCGGTCACCGTCAGTTATGATGCGCCAAAAATGGTGGAAATTATCCGCCTGTTAAGTACGTTTTCATATCTGGCAACAACGCAGAACTGAATCCGTCATTTTCGCGTGATAACTATCATTAGTGATAACCATCATGCGTGATAACCATCATGCATCATAAAAAATGAAGCTCGTTTTATACAAAGGAACATGACATGGTCAAACCCGTCATTGTGATCCATGGCGGTGCGGGCGCGTTAACCCGTGCGTCGATGGACGCAGAAACAGAACAGCGCTATCTGAAGGCGTTGACAGAAATTGTCGTCAGTGGACAGAAAATATTGGAACAGGGTGGGAGCGCACTGGATGCCGTGAGCGAGGCCGTCAGGCAACTGGAAGAGTGCCCCCTCTTTAACGCGGGCAAAGGTTCAGTGTTTACTCACGAGGGTACACATGAATTAGACGCCTGCATTATGGACGGTGCAACCCTGAATGCGGGGGCAGTCAGCAGCGTGCGTCACGTCCGTAACCCGGTACTCGCCGCCAGAGCCGTGATGGAAAATGGTCGGCATGTCATGTTTACCGGTGACGGTGCCGAAGCGTTTGCTCGCCAGCATGGGTTGGAAATGGTGGAAACAGACTTCTTTTCCACAGAGAGACGCTGGCAGCAATTACTGCGCGCTCGGTCGGGAGAAGGCAATGTATGGTTGGATCATGATGGTCAGGCTCAGGTGGCTGCAAGCGAACCGCTGGATTCAGACCGTAAGTTCGGCACGGTAGGTGCCGTCGCCTTGGATCACGAGGGCAATCTGGCCGCCGCGACATCAACAGGCGGCATGACGAATAAAATGGCTGGACGGGTCGGCGATTCGCCCATCGTTGGCGCAGGGTGCTATGCCAATAACCAAACGGTAGCGGTTTCCAGCACCGGAAAAGGGGAGGTATTTATGCGTCGGGTCGCAGCATACGATGTTTCCGCACTGATGGAATATGCCGGACTATCGTTGCAGCAGGCGACCGATAAAGTCGTGATGGAAAAACTGCCTGCCTTGGGAGGCAGTGGCGGCATGATTGCGGTCGACCGCGACGGCAATGTTGCCTTGCCATTTAATAGCGAAGGCATGTACCGTGGCTACGGCTACGCCGGGGACGCTCCCTGGGTAGGGATTTATCGCTGATCGTGTCGTGGTAACGTCCCGACCAGACCGATTTTTTGATCGCCAACATACGCTAATGGGGTTAGCTTCAATGCGTGCATTAGGGTATCCATTTTCCCTCTGCGCGGATTTATCCATTTTGGTGCGACATGCCCTAAAACTAAGCAAGCCAACGCCCATTACATTGCATCCAGAGCCTATAATTTAACCATGTCTGACAATGTCTCCCAAAATGTCCAACCCTTCCCTATTTTCGACGGACACAATGACGTCCTGCTGCGCCTGTGGTCTTCCCATCGGGATAATCCGGTAGACGCATTCCTTAACGGCACAGCTTCAGGACACATCGACCTGCCGCGGATTCGTAAGGGTGGATTAGCGGGTGGGCTTTTCGCCGCTTATGTCCCCTCCCCCAAGGACACCACACAATCAGTACCAGAAAATGCAGGGCTCTTTGTTCCTCATGCCACACCAACGATGGAAAACGCCCGCGAGGTCACATTTTCGTTGATTGCAACCCTGCTGCGTATTGAAGCTGAATCCGCCGGACAAGCCAGAATCTGCCGTAGCGTCGCCGATATTCGTCATTGTATGGCACAAGGGATATTAGCGATGGTGATGCATATTGAAGGTGCTGAGGCGCTCGATCCTAGTCTGGAGTTGCTGGATATTTTGTACGCCGCTGGATTACGTACACTGGGCCCAGTCTGGAGTCGTCCAAACATTTTTGGTCAGGGTGTACCTTTCCGCTTCCCTGCCTCACCCGATACTGGTGAAGGACTTACGGCCGCAGGCGAGCGTTTGGTTCGCGCCTGTAACCGCAAGCGCATTATGGTGGATGTCTCACACATGGATGAAAAAGGCTTCTGGCAAACGGCCAAAATCAGTGATGCACCGCTGGTGGCAAGCCACTCGAATGCCCATGCTCTCTGTGCTCAATCACGCAATCTGACGGACAAACAGTTAGCCGCCATCCGAGAAAGCAACGGCTTTGTCGGGGTCAATTTCGGTACACGGTTTTTACGCGAAGATGGAGAAAAAGACCCCAACGCGACGGTAGGAGAAATCGTGCGTCATGTGGAGTATCTGCTGACAACGCTCGGGGAAGATCATGTCGGCTTTGGTTCTGACTTTGACGGCACGATGATCCCACAAGACCTGCACGACGTGGCTGGCTTACCGATATTAATCAATGCGCTTATCGCTCAGGGATACGATCGTCCACTATTGGAAAAAATCTGCTACGGCAATTGGCTGAGAGTTTTAGCCTCCACCTGGGGGGCATAAGCCGCAGGAAACGGTAAGGCGAGAATCAGCAGTACTATTTTCAACGGTACTATTTGTCAACGGTACTATTTGTCAACGGTACTGTTGTCAGCAGTACTATTCGTATGGCGTGGATATTGCATAGCTTACCTGACGACCCACGACACAGGAGCAGGCATGATGCGCTTACGCCATATCGAAATCTTTCAGGCCATTGTTCAAGCTGGCACGATCAGCGGTGCCGCACGTCTGCTCAATGTTTCTCAACCTAATGTCAGCCGGGTACTTAACCACGCGGAGCAGCAACTAGGATTTGCTTTATTTGAACGACATGCCCAGGGTATGGTGGTCACGCTTGAAGGTCGTCGCTTAATCCCTAAAGTGCAAGAGCTATTCAGCCAGCTACAGAACATTAGTTTGCTGACGGAACAGCTCAAAACGGGGAAGGAATCATCGGTTCGTATGGGAGCCGCTCATGCGTTTGGACAGATGATTGTCGCCCCTACGCTGGTTGAATTTCATAAGCAGGCCATGCGGGTCAATGTCGAACTGGTGACAGAACATTTCAGTACGCTATGCCAAAACATCCTGCAAAATCAGCTCGATTTTGCACTCATATTCGGGCAGCAAGTGCCTTCAGATCTATTGGCCGAACCATTATTCCAATCGTCTATGGTTGCACTGCTTCCTCAAAATAGTCCGGTAAACGGCCCGGTATCGTTGGAGTGGCTATGTCGCAACAACCTGTTAATGATGCAGCCACAGGACCCGCTCGGGCAGGTACTGCATCGTGCATTGCGCAACAAAGCGCTGAAACCCACCACCTCATTGTGCATTAAAACCTATTCCGTCATTGCTGATATGGTATTGGCTGGCGGAGGCGTGGGCGTAGTCGATCTCTTTACCGCCTGTCGTTACGCTAATCAACTTAAGATCGTCCCCATTGACCAGTTCCTGCCATTTGAAGTGACCCTGATTAGCCGTCGAGATAATCCTCAATCACGGGCCACGTTGCAGTTAAAACAGATGATGAAAAATAAATGCTGGGAAATCGCCCGCCAAAACGAAGCGCTGCTGCATGCCGCATAGACGATAAGCAAGTCCAATCATTTACATACATAAAACCATGCCTCCGACCCCGACGGTATGGCGGTGGATTTTTCCTACCTTGTCCCAATACTCGACGCTATAATCCTTACATCATTTGCTCTACAGGTATGCCTCAATGATTCGCAGCATGACCGCTTACGCCCGGCGAGAACTCAAGGGTGACTGGGGAAGCGCAGCCTGGGAACTGCGTTCTGTTAACCAGCGCTATCTGGAAACCTATATCCGTTTACCAGAACAATTCCGCAGTCTGGAACCTGTTATCCGCGATCGGATCCGCACCCGCTTAACCCGTGGCAAGGTTGAATGCAATCTGCGTTTTGATCTGGACCCACGAGCACAAAGCTCGCTGATTTTAAATGAAAATTTGGCAAAACAGTTAGTGAGCGCCGCTAATTGGGTAAAAATGCAGAGCGATGAAGGAGAAATCAATCCGGTCGATATTCTACGCTGGCCCGGCGTGATGGCTGCGGAAGAACAGGATCTGGATGCGATTAGCGCCGAGTTGTTACAAGGGCTGGATCGTTCGCTGGATGACTTCATCGCCGCACGGGAAAGCGAAGGCAATGCGCTGAAAGCGCTGATCGAACAACGTCTAGCCGGCGTCAGTGCCGAAGTTCTCAAGGTTCGGGCCCATATGCCGAACATTCTACAATGGCAGCGTGAACGCTTGCTAAGTAAGCTGGAAGAAGCCCAGGTACAGTTGGAAAATAACCGACTGGAGCAAGAACTGGTGATTCTGGCACAGCGCGTCGATGTCGCAGAAGAATTAGACAGACTTGAAGCCCACGTAGCTGAAACCTACAAAATTCTGAAAAAAGAAGAAGCCGTTGGCCGACGTCTGGATTTCATGATGCAGGAATTCAACCGCGAATCGAACACGCTGGCCTCGAAATCCATCAACGCCGACGTCACTGCTTCAGCAATTGAACTAAAGGTTCTGATTGAGCAGATGAGGGAGCAGATTCAGAATATCGAATAAGGTTTCACGAGAAATCACCCGCAATCAAAAAACCAAGAAGCCTGCGACATTGCAGGCTTTTTTGTTATCATGGGCTATCATGAAGAAGCAACAAAGCGCATGATTACCGTGTACACCTGGGTGTACCCCTAGAGAGAAGGTGTGCATAGTTAGGTGTACACCGCTATTTGAGATTCAGGCGACACAATGGCAAAGCTCACAGATATGCAGATACGGGCATGGATAAAAGCTGGAGAACGGTTTGAGGGGCGCTCGGACGGCAACGGGCTTTATCTTTCCTATCGAGAAAACTATCAAACTCCTGTTTGGCGCTTCCGGTACAAGTTCGCTGGCAAGTCACGAGTAATGATGATCGGCTCCTACGCTGAGCTATCGTTATCAAAAGCACGGGAGACAACTAAAGAACTTTCTGCCCGTGTTGCTCTGGGTTATGACGTGGCCGGAGAGAAGCAAGAACGCAAATCCGAAGCACTGGAGAAGATGGAGCAGGAGAAACACGCGCTGAAAGTATCAGCATTGGCCGCTGAATACTTTGAACGTCAGATTTTGCCCCGCTGGAAACATCCCGATATTTTGCGCCGCCGTATCGACAAGGACATAAACCCTTGCATTGGTCACATGAAGGTCGAGGACGTTAAACCGCGCCATATTGATGACATGCTAAAAGGCATCGTCGATCGCGGAGCGCCAACCATAGCAACGGACGTTCTGCGCTGGACACGTCGCATATTCGACTATGGGATTAAACGGCACGCTTTAGAAATAAACCCGTGTTCAGCCTTTGAAGTATCAGACGCAGGCGGCAAAGAGGTAGCTCGTGAGCGATGGCTCACCCGCGATGAGCTTATCCAACTGTTTCAGGCTATGCGGAAAGCAAAGGGATTCAGCCGCCAGAATGAGCTTACCTTTAAATTATTGCTGACATTGTGTGTGCGCAAAATGGAACTGTGCGCAGCACGTTGGGAAGAATTCGATTTAGATGGCGCTATCTGGCATTTACCAGAAGAACGCAGCAAAAATGGCGATCCAATAGATATTCCCCTTCCTCCACCAGCGCTTGAATGGTTGAGAGAACTTCATTCGTTTTCGTGTAATAGCGCATGGGTTCTTCCAGCCAGAAAGATGCAAAACCGCATGATCCCGCATATTCAGGAAAGCACACTACCCGTCGCGCTGGTGAAAGTACGGGCGGCAATGCCTGAAGTGCCTAATTTCACTATTCACGATTTCCGGCGCACAGCACGCACTCATCTGGCCGCGTTAGGCGTTGATCCCGTGGTGGCTGAACGTTGCCTGAATCACCGGATAAAAGGCGTTGAGGGAATTTATAACCGTTACCAGTATTTCGACGAACGCAAGGCGGCATTAACTCTGTGGGCTAACCTGCTGGTGGCTCTGGAACATGGCGAAGATTACAACGTGATGCCTATCAGAAAGGCAAATTAACCGAACAGATTGAGCCTAACTCGACGGGGTGAAAAGCGGGAAGCCTTACCGCCTGGCTCAATCATTTTTTAAGGTAAGATGCTGAAGGTGGCATATGTCTGACACTACAAAAATACCGTTTTCATTCTGCCGTATAAAAAGAGCTGCTGACTTTTTAGATGTTAGCACTGATGATTTACTAAGCCTTGCTGTATCGGAGAAAATAACTCTATGTGTTAGGCTGGACGGTTTACAATCAGTCCTCTGGGTTGAGGGTAATCCTACTCAACTTAGCGATTGGTATTTATCTTTAAGCGCTAACAGCAGTACGCTAGCATTTGCCCACAACATATCAAAATATACATCTTTCGCTATTGACCGAATGTCTTACGACGAAGAAAACGATGATACCATCTTCCACCCGTGGTTCTATCAGTTTCAACAGGCAGACGGGAATATTTCCATTGATAAATCACAAAGCCATCAAGGTAGAGCCTTTGGCTTGTGGGTTCCCCAACTACCAGTAATAAACTCGATATTGAACTACGGGAAATCTTCTCTTTTGTGGGGTTCTTTAGGCCTTTATCTTACTGACGAAAGTACCCCCGCTCTATGTTTAATTCCTTTGTTACCTAATCATGACGATGTTTGCGATAGTGAAGAAGATGAAAATTATGAAGAGCAATATCCTGATATTGAAATAACTGAAAATGACTTATGGATAACCTCTGAACAAGTAAGAGAATTGCTAAAACATAATGGTGATTACAGTGATCTTCCAAGTAGTGCTTTGCGTGGGGTTTCCCCCACCCCTAATTTGATGCAGGAAATAAAAAAGGCTCATCACATTGCAGAGCATCACGCAACAAATAGAGAAAAACTATTCAAATCCGCTATATATTTACTATCAAAATATCCAGATAAATGCCGTGGTGAGAGAAAGGAAATAAGCCCAGAAAAATGGAAAGATTGCATTCTCGATCATAAAGGTGAGATACCACCGTTAACTATTAATAACGAAGATGTAATTCTGAGACATTTAAGGTCTGCCACTAACGGCAAGGTGTAGAGTAACTTAATTGTACAGGTACAGTAACCTTACTGTGCCTTATCTTCATTCCATTGAAACGCTAACTTTCCCCATAACATCACCAGCTATCACAGGAGTTATGGGGCTTATGACAGCACACCAAGCAGCGCAATCAGCTATCCCAACCACTGGATACATTCGACGTTTCCGCATGCCGGAATTGTTGGGTGTATCCATGCCAACCATCGATCGCTGGGTGAAAAACGGCACATTGCCGCGCCCAGTGAAACTCACCGATAACGTGACCGCATTTGATGCGGTAGAGATTAATCGCTGGCTGGCAGAACGCAGGGGAAAGGTGGCTTGATGGAAAAGAAAAACCGCCCATTACAGGCGGCCAGTCAGAAAGGTAACGTTTCTGATCATACCGCCAGCATATCCATTAAACCAGTACCAAAAAAACATCGAGCACGGGTTTTCATGCTGCGTTCCGGCGCTGGTGGCTTTACTGAGAATGATATTCTCCGCCATTGCCACCTTTCTTCTGGCCGGAATTACGCTACGGAATTAGAACGCCTGCTTGATATTCGGTTAGAGCGTATTGATGAACCAAACGCAGACGGGATCGGCAGTCACTATCGTTATCGGTTTGCAAAGCGTGATGATATTTCCCGTGTCATTCGATTGGTAAATACCAACGCCGATATTAACGGCCACCAGCGGCTTACCCAGCAAGAAATTAACTATATCCTGAGCCTGTACCCGGATTACGCCGCCAGCTAACGGAGCCTGATTTTATGACATCAAAAAATAATGACCTTAACGGTCAGGGATTCGCTCACCCTGAAAACAGCCAGAGCGATATTTTCAGAGCGGGTGAACAGGATATTTCTGTTATTAAATTTGAAGGTACAGAAGTGCGAGTGGTGAATATTTCTGGTGAACCGTGGTTTGTGGCGAAAGATGTTTGCCAGGCATTGCAGATAATCGATCACAAGGTTCCACTACGGCGGCTTGGTGAGCATGAAAAGGTGGGGTACTCAGTACCCACCCTTGGCGGTATGCAGAAGATGGCGATTGTTTCAGAGTCAGGCTTCTACAAACTCATTGCTCGCAGCCGTAAGGCTTCCGTTGAGGGAACGGCAGCCTATCGCTTTAGTGAATGGGTATTTGGTGAGGTTATCCCGTCCATTCGTAAAACAGGCTCTTACGGTGTGCCGTGGGCATTTCTGAATGACTTCACGCAACGTAAACAATCCTACCTCAAGCAGGCCAGTAAGAAAGGCCGCGATCTGCAAGCCTGTAAACAGCAGAAGCAACGCTTAAACGCAGAAGAAGAACAGCTATGGCGTGATTACCAACCAGCTTTACCACTAGCGGGAGGTAGCGATCATGAGTAATTACCAGTATCCCATCGAATCTGCATACACTGTATGTGAGAAGCGCCAGCATTGTTTATCTGGCGTAATTGCACGTTCGCCAAAGGATCAGCCTTTAGGTTCAATGCCGAGGCGCTTTAGTTCCTCACGTCCCAGCGTTTTAAGCCAGTTAGCTAGACTCATTCCAGCATCTATAGCAGCAACCTCAAATTGCTCCTTAAGTTCAGGCGTAATACGGATTTGGAACGTTGGAGACCATCCCGCACCTTTCGGGCTTTTATCGCGTTTTATCGTTGACACGTACGTACGTAACCTCATAGTATGTTATTCATTACGTACGTACATTAACATGCGTAATAGCAAAAACCAAACGCCCCCGATCAGTGCTACCAACACCGAACGAGGGCTAACCACAATGTTATCGGAGCTAACACTATGGCTGATATCCAGTCTACCCAAACTCACCCCAAATTTATATGGCGCTTTCTGGCGCTGGGTATGTCGTCTCACCGCATTATTCGCATTGTTGCCACCACCGAACGCGAAGCGCGGGAAAAATCCCCTGCTGGTTGTGTCATGGTTTTCGCTGGTCGCTTACCCGTTCAGGAGGTGCGCTATGTTCGATAACACCCCATTAGAACTGGAAGAAATCATCGACCAATGCCGCGCACTGGCCTACGCCGCGGTTAACACCAATGAACCAGAGGCGCGTGAAATCCTGCTGTTCATCCTGCAGGAGCGTATCGATCACCTGTACCGCACCAGCCAGGTAGAAAAAAATGAGGTGGCTCATGGCGCATAACCATTCTTTGGCACAGGCACCCCAGCAAGCCGACTATCTGGGCGTTCTGCTGATACGCCTTGAAGAACAGAAACAGCGAGGCCAAAACCATGAATAACGCGATTCCACTGGATTTGGCCGCCTTCCGTGCGGGGCAAGTTTCTGTCCTGCTTCACGTCATTCTGGACATGGTGGAGAAAGAACATCTTTCCCCTCAGCTATCCGGACTTATCGGAATCGTCAGCGATATTCACGCAGAGATCCGCAAATCACTGGAACGGGAGGCAGATAAATGAATGAAGCTGAGGGCAAATTATTCATGTTGCGCGGCCTTATTGATCTTATGACTTGTTGCGACGATTCAACCGAACTTGACACGCTCCGCAACGTCGCCTTAACCGCACTCGTGATAGTGGATGAAATCAATGACGCATATTGCCGTGAATGTGCCAGCGATAAACACAAAAAAGCTAAGGGAGCTGTAGCGTGAACAACATCATTTCCTTACCTACACAGCCGGAACAGGAACGCGCCCCGTATATCGATGTTTCTCCTGATGGCGTTTGTCTGATTGCGCTGGACGATGAAGGCGAATACTACGTATCAACGTGCCACCCGTTTGATTATGCCCTTTCCAACCTGAATCGCGGCCATTATGACCATGACTTATTGAATGGGCTGCGAGTGCTTCATGCACTGGCAAAGGCTGAAGCGAAAGGCTATTTCCAGCCCAATGATCAGCAAAATTTAGAAATGTGGCGCTGGCTGGTGGCTTACGAATTCATAAGGGAACAGCGGCGGATCAACGGTGCGCACAGTGCCACAGACAACGGCAGCAATAACGGGGCTATTTATCAGGGAAAACACGGCACCATGTATGTTTATCCTGATACGGAACGCTTTGCGATGGCGAACAATATCGAGGGCGCATTGATCGGGAAATTTGGCCGCGAACAAGGTACTAAAAACGCCACCCTGTTCTATCAATGGATGCTCAATCATCAAAGCACAGAGCCTGAGTTGTCCGACGTGGGACGGCAGACGCTGGCGGACATGCATGATGAATTTATTCAGATGCGCAATAACGGGGCGCTACCACTCACACCAACGGCGCACTGAGGGCAAATGAATGCGTAATATCGATTTTATCCGCAAGGTATCCGCCGCTGCTACTGGTCGCTGGCCTGATGTACTTTCCCTGTTGGGGATCGAGGTTCCCCGTCACCCGACAACGCTAACCCCTTGTCCGGCCTGTGGCGGCACCGACCGCTTTCAGTTCGATAATCTGGAAGGGCGCGGGACATGGCATTGCCGTCACTGTGATCCGGAAGCCGGTGATGGATTGGCGTTGGTGATGAACGTTCGCCACTGTGCCGCAATGGACGCCGCGCAACTGGTAGCCGAAACGCTGGGTATTGATGCCCGAACAGGAGAACAGGCCACCAGCCAAAGCGAACCCACGCGACCGCTTACGGGGAATAATCTGCGTTCCAATACGGAGAAAGCGCAGAGCTTTATCAAGCGACTGGCGAAACTGACCGCTCAAACGCAATCAGGAGAATCGTCTTATCTGGCTGGAAAAGGGTTAACCGGCTTTTCTTATCCGCTGCTGCCTGATGGCTCCCTGCTACTGGCGCTACAGGACGAGAACGGCACTACCACCGCCGCACAGACGATAAAGCCCGATGGCAGTAAGCGACTGGTGACGGATTCCGCCAAACGTGGTGCGTATCACGCTGTCAACGCACCGGAACAGCCCGATAAGGTGGTGATCGCCGAAGGATTGGCGACCGCATTAAGTGCTCACCTGATACGCCCTGATGCGTTGACCGTCGCCGCTATCGACGCAGGCAACATGGTGTCAGTAGCAAAAACGATGCGTGCTCTGTATCCCAGTGCGCAAATCATCCTTGCCGCTGATAACGACATCGTGGCGGGTAAGCCGAATGTGGGGAAAGACTGGGCAGAGAAAGCCGCCCGTGAAGTGAACGGCTGGGTAACATTGCCGCCCACCAGCAAAAAGGCCGACTGGGACGATTACCGCCAGCAACACGGGCTGGCAGCGGCTACACAGGCGTTTACCGAATCGCTGTATCAGCTACAGGCCGATGTTCCGGCTGACGACAAACGGAACCTTGACGACCCATTAAAGCCGCGTGTTGAGAGCCGCAAAGAGGGCGTTTTCTGGATCACGCCCAAAGTGGATAAGGTCAGCGGCGAGGTGATCAACAACGAAAGCTGGCTATGCTCCCCGCTGGAAGTGATCGGCTGTGGACGTGACGACAGCGATCAGTTCCTGATACTGCGCTGGCATGTTGCTGGGCGTAAAACGCCTGTCACCGCTGGGTTACCGCTGGCCGATATAGGCGAACGCGAGGGATGGCGCACGTTGAAAGCAGGTGGCGTGACCGTGACAACAAAAACCTTTTTACGCGCCATTCTGGCCGACTGGTTACAGAATCAGGGGAAAGCCGAACTCTGGCAAATCAGCCACACCACTGGCTGGCAATGTGGCGCTTACATCATGCCAGATGGGGATATCATTGGTTCACCGCTTCAGCCCGTCTTATTTCGGGGGCGCAGTGCTGCCGCTAGCGGCTATGCGGTTAAAGGATCGGCCGCAAGCTGGCGCGACAACATAGCCCAACTGGCACAGGGTAACCCTTCCATGATGACCGCGATCGCTGCCGCCTTAGCCGCGCCATTAATCGGCCTGTCTGAATCAGACGGTTTCGGCCTGCATTTCTATGAACAATCCAGCGCAGGGAAAACGACCACCGCCAATGTTGCAACCAGTCTTTACGGTGACCCCGACGCGCTAAAACTCACTTGGTACGGCACCGCGCTGGGGATTGCTAACGAAGCCGAAGCACACAATGACGGCCTGCTGCCACTCGATGAGGTGGGACAAGGCAGTGATGCGCGTTCTGTCTCCACCTCTGCCTATACGCTGTTTAATGGAGTCGGTAAGTTGCAAGGCGCACGGGAAGGCGGCAACCGTGAGCTAAAACGATGGCGCACGGTGGCGATCAGCACGGGAGAAATGGACATGGAAACCTTTCTGACCAGCGCAGGCATAAAGTCCAAAGCGGGTCAGTTAGTGCGCTTACTCAATCTACCGCTTGAAAAGGCGCAGCAGTTCCACGGACACAAGAGCGGCAAAGACCATGCCGACGCGCTGAAAGCCGCTTATCGCGACAATCACGGCGCGGCTGGACGTGAATGGATACGTTACCTTGCCCACCACCAGAAAGAGGCGATACAGGCCGTCAGAGAGGCTGAAAACCGCTGGCGTTCACTTATCCCCTCTAACTACGGTGAACAGGTTCACCGTGTAGCAGAACGTTTCGCCATTCTGGAAGCGGCGTTGCTGGTGGGGAGAACGATCACAGGATGGAATGAACAGGAATGTCGTGACGCCATACAGCACAGCTTTAATGCCTGGTTGCGGGAGTTTGGCACCGGAAACAAAGAACATCGGCAAATTGTCGAACAATGCGAAGCGTTCCTGAATGCATATGGCCTGAGTCGATTCGCTCCGTTTCCTTACGACCCTACCAGCCTGCCTATTAGGGATTTGGCCGGATACCGTGACGACAGAGGTAAGCATGATGATGCGCCGATGATTTTCTATACCTTCCCTGCGGCATTTGAGGGCGAGATAGCCAAAGGGTTTAATGCGAAGCAATTCGCTGAGGTACTGAAAACCACAGGGATGTTGACCCCGCCCACCAGCGGCAGAGGTTTTCAGCGTAAATCCCCCCGTATTGATGGGCGACAGTTTAACGTGTACGTGATCCACTACATGCCAGAGGAAGACGCTACGCAGGAATAATCCCCTACGTGCGAGAAAAGGTGTTGGTTCAGCCAGTTCAGTTGGTTCAATTTATTAATTGCATTGTTTTATAAGGAAAATATTTTCTATTTTGAACCAACACTGAACCAACAAACGGGCTGTTTGAACCAACACGGCAATCTATCCGGTTATTTTCTGGCTGGACGGGTGAACCAACAAAAATCACCGCTGAACCAACGCAATAAGGGCTATGTTGGTTCACATAAATCCAGTGCTGGCGCGGCTTAGCAACCCGTGAACCAACTGAACCAACCGAACTGACACATTTCTGCTGATCTATAGATATTTTTTCGGTAAAGTGTTTGAAGAAAACACGTGTAATTAACAAAAACAAACCATTAGCAATAAATATAATTTAGCTTTTACAATTAATTATTAAATAATAAAAAGGAAAATCACATGGCAATTATTTATCATTATTGTAGCCCTGAGACATTTCATAAAATCATTGAAAACAAAACGCTATGGCTTTCTGCAACCAATAATATGAATGATTTTTCTGAGGGGAAATGGGTTGAAAATGCGCTTGCTGAAGTTCTCAATGAAATTATGAGCGATGAGAATAAAGAATGGTGTAATGAATTATGGAATACTATGGTTAGTAATAATAAACCAACCTATGTGGCTTGTTTTTCTAAGGATGGTGATATTTTGAGTCAATGGAGAGCATACGCTCAGGATGGAGAAGGTGTTGCTATAGGTTTTGATGAGGAATGTTTTGATTTAAAAACCGGAATGATAGCATTCCGTACTGATGTTAAAGAATCGATGAAAATAAATGAAATAGAATATATTAATGACAACGATATAAAATTAAGAATACAGAAAATTCTTAATGAGGATGGTAATGTAAATAAATCCTGGACTATCAATAAATTAGTAGTGAACTTAACCTCCTTAGCTGCTACAACTAAATCCCCAGCGTTCAAAGAAGAAAAAGAAAAGAGAATAATATATAAGCCACTCATGTTGTTTGGTGAAGTTAAGGGGTTTAAGGAAATTGACTTATCATTAGAGCATGGTTATAAAATAAAGCATAGAATATCAAATGGTTATTTGACGTCATATTTTGAATTCCAATTTAAGACTGAATCCATAAAAGAAATAATACTAGGTCCTAAAAACAAATTCTCTCAATATGACATGGGGGTATTCATGCACTCTAATAAATTAGGGAAAACAAAAATTAAACAGAGTAAAGCAACTTACAGGTAGCAGTTGCTTTATATAAAAACATGCGCTAATTTACGGAAAGATACCGGAGTATGGCTTAAACCCCACTCCGGTATTTTTTTGCCAAAAATCTGCCATAACACCCAAGCCTGCATGGTTCGCCCAGCAGGCTTTTTTAATGGATAAATACAATGGAACCCAACGAATTAGTCGAAGCGCTGCGCGAAGAAGAAAAGCATCAAGAAGAGCAAGAAGCCACGTTTGGTGGTACTGGCCTGAATATTGTCTACATCGGTGATAAACCGGAAAAGCGCATTGATTATAAGGGGCGTAAGTTTGTGTTTCGTCAATCTACCCCTGCCGATGTGCCTCCCGTTGTTGCTGAGTATTTACTGGATAACTTCCCCCACATGTTTGCCATGCCAGAAGAAGCCAAGCGTAAGACCGCACAGGTAGAAGAGGCCGAACGCCAGCGGCAGATTATTGCTGACTATCGCCGCAGGCAAGAGTTAGCAAAGCAGCAGGCCGACACCGCCGCAAATAGCTTTGTGGTGAAAATCGGTAATGATGATATCGATCTGGCAAAGCTCAACAGTTACCAGTTGCGTGAGCTAGCAGAAGAAAATGGCGTCAATACCTACTCCCTTTCCCCTAACCCCAACGATATGCGCCGCTATCTGGTCGATCACTTCAATCAACGGAACATGCAGGTATGAGCGAGAAAGTATTACGTGAAAAAGCGGTGTGTGAAAAGGTTGGAATTAACCGAATTACGCTACGCCACATGTGGGAAAACGACCAATTCCCCGCGCCGTTCAGCATCACCGGAAGCCGTGCCATTGGCTGGCGTGAAGTTGATATCGACGAGTGGATCGTCAAACAGTCCAGAGCGAAACGCCGTGCGGCGGTGATCGCTCGTCGAGTGATGGAAAAGCCAGAACCAACCCTGCAAGAAGCGGTGGATATGCTGGCACAACCTCTTTTTGAACCGGAGTAAACACGATGTCATACGGCTTAATTGATATTGCGGCACAAACCCGTCAGCAAGGCTTACAAGGTATGCAACAAGCGGCAGAACTTGATCAGCAGCGAGAAGCGGCTAACGAACAACTCAAAACTCAACAAAAAATGGCAGCCAATCAGATGAAGGGCACGATGGCCGGAACGGGGGCTGCTGTGGGGGCATCCGTTGCGGCTTCATCTGCAACGATGGGGGCGACTTATGGGTCATGGGCTGGTCCTATCGGTATCGGTGTTGGTGCGGCCGTGGGGTACCTCGCGGGTTCATTATTTTCATAATTGGAGGCGTCATGGCAGATTTACGTGGATTGGCAGACGGTTTTCTGGCCGGATTCAATACAATGGATGGTGCGTTACATCGCAGAGAGGAATCAGAACTACGGCGGTTGATGATAGATCGGCAACAGCAGAATGCTGACAGAGATCATCAATTTGCGGTAAGTACGCAGGACTGGCGACAGTCTAAAGATCAACGCGATTACAATAACCTGATTCAACAACAAGGTATCGAACAGGAAAACAAGGTTCAGGATCGCGCACTGGACAAACGCCGTGTCGATATCTCAGCGGGAACCCTGGCCGTTTCCCAAGCGGGTGAAAGACGGCAGCAGCGCCAGCAGCAGTTACAGGAGATGACCACCCGTTACGGGAGTCTGGCTGAGGGCATCACGCTATCTGCCCGCGCTGGAGATAAAGACAGCGCCACCCGACTATGGTCACAGCTTCCCCCTGATGCGCAGCAGTTTTACACCGCGCTAAACCCTGATTTTCTGACCAATCCCAGCGCCGCACAAAGCGCTTTATATCTCAAATCACGCGCACCGGCGCTGATGTCTGGGCAAATCAACCCAGATGACCCGAAAGTGATTGCGGCCACTAACAGCATTCTTCAGCCTGAATTAGCGATACGACCTGGTGAACTGGCCGATGATGGCAAGCCAATGAAAGCGCGGGAACTGACGCACATCATGCCCGATCCGCGCGGTGGCGATAATTTTTACTTTGGCGTGACCGTGACACGGGAAGATGGCTCTACCTATCAGGCTCCGATCACTCGCAACCGCTCCACCGCCCCCAACGACCCACCGTTACCGCTGTCCAGTGAACAAATCATGAGGACATTGGCGCAACGTTCCCACCTGCTGGGGATGGCACACCCCAATCTTGAAGATGCCGATCCGTATACCGAGCCAGACCCGAACGCGCCGTTTATGCCCGTACAAGATTACATGCAGATACCGCAGCATATCCGCATTCAGCAAGTTACCGCAGGGAAAACACCCGCCGATATTGTGAATGACTACAACGCTTCAGGTATGGAGCGACAAAAATATCTGAACGATGTGAAGAAACAACAGCAAGCGTCTACCGATGGCAAGTTGCAAAGGCAGGATGTGATTGAAACGTATGACCAGCAAATCAAGACCATTGACGGCCTGCTAACCGATCCGGGCTTTAGCACTTCTGTAGGTGCCGGATTGGGCGTTGTTACCAAACATATTCCAGGCACTGACGCCGCAAGCTGGAATACCCGCTTTGAGCAGTTTGGGGGGCAGAACTTCCTTAGCGCGATTCAGGCATTACGTGGCATGGGCGCATTATCTAACGCTGAAGGGGAGCAAGCTCGTATTGCTGTATCGGGATTAAGTGCGAGTCAGTCCGAAGAAGAATTTATCCGCCGTGCCAATGAACTGAAAACGTTCCTGACAGACAAACGCGATCGTTATGCGGCAGCCTATGGATTGAATACCACTCAGGGACAAGGTGAATTGAAGTACTATCACAAAGATCGCCCGTTCAGCAGTGAATATCTGGCGGAACGTTCCAAGTGGGGGAAAATGCCAGGCGCAACCGTGGAGAAGGTGGAAGGGGGTTACGTTGTTCGCCTGCCGCCTGCTGGTGGACAACCACAGCCCGCCGCACAAAGCCAACCTGATGCTGTAGCGACAACAGGTGCGCCCGCACAACCCAATAATCCGATGATACCGCAGGCAGCAATCGACATGTTGCGCCAGCGACCGGATACCGCGCACCTGTTCGATCAGAGCTTTGGACAGGGTGCCAGCCAGCACTATCTTGGAGGACAACCCTCCCCAAAAGATGAAGGGCTGATCGGTGGTGGTCAGCCCGAATCCGCTCCAGAGGTGACACAATACGCCCAGAGCATGAAGAAATCCCCACAGCAGCCCATTCCCGCCACCGTAGAGCCAACCATTCAGGAACGTATCATGACGCAGGCCAGACAGTCGGGTATTCATCCTGAGATGGGCGCGGCCAGAGAATTCAGCACGGTTGACTGGAATTTAATGAAATCCAATCTGAAACATCTGAGGCCGGAACAACAACAGCAAATCGCCCAACAGATAGCGAACAAGTTTGGCGGCAGCACCAGACAGGACGAGCAAGGGCGGCTCTTTGTGACTGTCCTTAGCGGGGAATATCTGCTTAATGGTGACGGTATGACGAGGGAAGCCGTGGAAGGTTTCGCCAACACATTACAGCCACAGCCACAGCCACAGCCACAGCCACAGCCACAGCCACAGCCAGCAAGTGTTGACACTCCTGAAGAGGAAGCCAACCCTTACGCACAATTTGTTACCCCCGCATCCCCGCAAGGTATGCAGGCCACCAGCAATGAGGAAAATCCCTACGCGCAATTTGTCCAGCAGACGCCAGAATCGCGCAGCTTGCTACAAGAGGGCTTGCTTGGTGTATCTGAAGCCGGTGGCGCAATTGCACAGGCTGGCGTTAATGTTGCCAACATCATCCCTATGGCTGGCGATGCGGTGCAAAGTGCGGCAGCATGGGCAGGTGAAAAAATGGGGATCGGCGACGGCACATACACCCCCGCCGCTCGTTTCTCGCTCCCAGAATCTATGCAGCCACAAACGGAAGTGGGGCGAGTCTCCGCTGATGTGCTGCCCTATTTTATTAATCCTGCGTCACGCGCTCCGGCAGCAGCGGGGAAATTATCAGAACAAGCCGCATTAGCGGCGCAACGGCTTGGTTTATCCCCGCAATCGGCCAATATCGCAGAGCGTGGGGCAAATTTCGCGGCACGAATGGCGGGTGAAAGCGCAGTTGGTTCAGTAGCGGAAAATAGTGACCACCAGAATCTTGAGCAAGGCACCGATGAAATGCTGAGAGATTTAGCGACTAACGCCGCTATCGGTGGAGCCGTTAACACCGCAGGCAAAGCGATTGGCGCAGGTTACAGAGCAGTGAAAGGCACTATCACCCCAGAAGCGCAGGCCGCTATTGATTATGCGAAACAGAATAATGCTCCACTGATGACCAGTGACATGATGCCACCGCAAACCTTTGTCGGTCGCTCAATTCAGGCTAATGCGGAGAAAATCCCTGCTGTGGGTACAGGACAAATGCGGGCAGATCAGCAAAAGGCACGCTCCCGACTGGTAGATGAGTTTTCACAGCGATACGGCGTTTACTCCGCTGCTGATGTGGTTCAGAGCATTAAGGGGCAAAATACGGCACTTAAACGTGCTGCTGGCGATCGCTTTAACGAAATCAGAAACAAGATGGATGGTGTTGGCAATGTTCAGCCTCAACGTGCAATTGATGCGATCGATCGAGAAATTACGCAGTTATCCCGACTTGGAAAAACTAGCGATGAAGCGACTATTAGCCGCTTGAAAGATTATCGGGACGAACTAGCAGGGGGAAACGTCAATTTTAGCCTGCTGGATGACTTGCGTACTCAATTCCGCATGGATGTGAAAGGGGAGCGTATGGCAATGCCGGATCGTTCCACAGTATCCGTTAACCGTGTCTATGAAGCCATGAACAAAGACCTTAATAGCGCAGTGAATGGCGCTTTGGGTGAACGGGAGGCATTTCGTTGGGCGCACGCCAAAGCGGTTTATGCTCAGGAAGCGGATAAGGTAAAAGGAACAAAACTAAAAGGCATTCTGGAGAAAGGGCACATCACACCGGAAAGCGTCAACTCGATGTTGTTTGATAGTAGAAAAAGCCAAATAGAAGCATTGTACGGTTCACTCAACAACAAAGGCAGGCAAGCCGCACGCGCCGGATTAATTGCCAAAGCGCTAGAAGGTGAGGCTTCTCCTGACCGTTTCTTGCTAAGGCTTAACAAATACTCTGCGAATACAGGCATATTTTTTAAAGGCGAAGAACGGCAATACCTTACTGGCCTGCAACGTTATCTGGAGAGTACACAACGTGCTTCTCAGGCGTCAGTGACCTTACCTAACGGGCAGGTAGTGGCACAAGCTGGCTCCGTCATGGGGCCTGGACTAGCTGGGGTATTTGGTGGTCCCGTACTCGCAGCAAAGGTGATCGGTACAATGGGAACCTATGGCGCGGTTGGTCGAATATATGAAAGCCAGCCGGTAAGGAATGCGCTGCTAAGACTGGCGAACACTCCGAAAGGGAGCACGGTATTTGAACGCAATCTTGAAGCGGTAAACCGTGCGATTACGGCTACCGCTCAAGGTATGGTGGAATAATGGTGACAAGCCACGGATGGTTCAGAATATCGTTTTAAGGGAAAAGCCAACCATGCAGGCTGCTATTATCGTCAATGCCGTTAATATCTTCTTTGATAGATCTGTTAATTCTCTTAGTTTTTTGTCTGTTTCAGTGGGTTCGGCTTCATCATCAAAGACTGTAGGTGTATTTTCTATAACCTCACCCGTTTCAATAGTGAAATTGTTTTTCTCTATATTTAGAGAGGAAATAAACGCAAGTCTTTTCTCTTCACTATTTGGATCAATAACAACATCTGGTAGTTCACGATATATAGGATGGCAGGGTATCCATAGACTGATAGTTACAGAGTTGTATCCCTTATCGACTTTATCAACAAGAAGGGAGAAATCCTTTTCTGGAACGTAAAAATTAAACCCAAGTATAAGGGGGGGGGTTGTGGATGAGTCCACGCAGCCCATAGGTTGAAAATAACCAGAAAATTCATCGAAGTAACATCCTTTCTCTATAGGGAATATGTTAAACTCTATTTTTTCAATGAATTGAACGGAAAACCTATCTTCAGGAGCGTTGCTGTCTTGGTTGTCAGTATAGATATTACAATTAAAATGTTTACTATCTGCCTCTATTTTTATACAGCGTTCAGATTTTTCCCTAAGGGTCATTAGGTTATTGCTTTTTTCGCCAGCATCTATATTCAATGTTTTTATTATTTTATTGCAATCATATGCTGACAAACCAGATACAGCCGTTAATTTTAATGAAGTTGCACGAAGATGAAATAGTTCACAAGCAAGAGTTACTCCTTTGCCGTCTTGTTCTGTAGTTATAATCGAGGCTGTTTTTCTATAAAAAACGTCTCCATTGAAAATCATTTTCATTCCTTATTGTTGAATAATATATCCAATAAAAATGAGGTTTTAATGTCCAGCATAATTGAACACACATTACGTTTACACGAAGCCAGAAGCGCCAGCGCGTTTACCTCATCCTGCCGTGGTAGCGGGAAAATAGGCCGCGATCAGTATCTGGGGGCATTATCCGCCGCTACCTTATGCAACCCTGTAGGCTATGACCTGTTCATGCTCCGATACAAATCTGATACCCCAGCCAGTGAAAGATTGCAAGTAGCAGTTAAAGAATGGGTACATTCACAACGGAACACACCGGAGCACGCTGTAGCCGCCTGCCTACTGGCTATCAATCTGGCAGTCTACCGCCCATTACCTCCACAACTCGCCCGACGCGCCAGTTTACTACGCCGCTATGGTGCCAAAGCCACACGAACCAAGAACCTGATCGGCAGCCTCAACACAGAGAGAAAGCGATTTGAGAACAAAACCAGCAGCAAGATAGCGCAGGAACGCGCCACCACACTCGACAACCAGATCGTGTTAGTGAAAGCCTCACTCCGGCAATGGTCAGAACAGGAAGCGGGTAATAGCGATGTATGCCCATGCTGTAAGGGTTCAGGCGAACAAGCTAAAAAGCTGGGCAATCACTGCCCTGAATGTAATGGCGTTGGCCGCTTGGTATCCACAACCGACGATATCAGGAAGTCGCTATCTTTAGCTGGCGTGAAAGTTAGCGAAGAAAGCTGGCGGGTGGACTATGTGCCGCTGGTCAATGACTGCCTTCACTGGCTGGATGTGGAATATAGCCAGGTTATCGAACAGCTAAAGCGAAAAGTACGGCAAGAAGAAAATGCGCTGGCGTAGCTGCGAAAAAATCTGCGTAGATCTGCGAATTGTGCGATTCGCAAAACGGAACGCACTGGAATTCGCAAACGGCCTGTACCCCTTGCCATGCCTGCATCTATCCATAGCGTACAATTCGCAATTGCGCAGACGTTCACAGATTTTTTCGTATTGATCATGGGGGAAAATTGCGAATTCGCACACGGCGTTACACTACATCACTTCCTTTCATCGGGCAGGATGCCCTCACCCATCTGAAAGACGCCCCCGTTAACCTTCACATACCCAGCATCCCCGCAACCTTCACACAGTCTGATGACGGCTTTATCGCCATCCTCAACGGAAACACGTTCCCCTTGTTTCTTGTCACTACACAAGCGAGCTACGGCACGCGCTATTGGTATCAATGCCCCCAATGCGGAAAGCGAGCGACCAAGCTGTACATTGATTCGGATATGCTCACCTGCAGGACGTGTTCCGGCCTTTGTTATACCAGCCAAAGCGAAAGCCAGTTAAAACGCTGGCAACGGTTGGTACACATGGAAAATATGGCGAAGTTGGAACTATGGCCAGATTACTGGGAGCAGATAGCACGGGCGGGGTTTACTATGTCCAGACTCCCAAAACCTGCAGGTATGAGGTGGGACACGTTCCGCAGGAAATATCTGGAATTGCTCCGGCTTAGGGTGAAGTGTCGGGAAGCCCACCAGCGTTTAAGACACAAAAAGAACTGAGCGCGGCTCAAAGTTGCTGATTATCTCTTTTTTTGTGGCTGTCATTTTCATGGCTGGTGTGGTTCCTTATTGCGGGGTAGGCCTATCATAGAATAATCAGAATGTGGGATATTGAAGCAAACATTCAACAGACCCAGTGGCTAAAACGAAACCCACCAGCGCAAGATACATGGAGTGAGCGATGAACGAGCACCATCAACCATTTGAGGATTTACGGCAATATAGCAGCGAAGGACAGGAATATTGGTCAGCAAGAGATTTAGCGCCATTGCTTGATTATCGGGACTGGAGAAATTTTCAAAACGTCCTATCACGTGCCGCTCAAGCATGTGAAGCTAGTAATCAAGAGGTTTCAGACCATTTCGTTGAGACCACCAAAATGGTTGTACTTGGATCTGGAGCTCAACGAGAACTGGAAGACATTCATTTGTCCCGGTATGCATGCTACCTAGTTGTACAGAATGGTGATCCTAGTAAACCCGTTATCGCTGCTGGGCAAACATACTTTGCAATACAGACAAGGCGGCAGGAGCTAGCTGATGATGAGACATTCAAGCGACTCCGCGAAGACGAAAAGCGCCTTTTTCTTAGGAACGAACTGAAAGAGCACAATAAACAATTGGTCGAGGCAGCACAGCAAGCTGGTGTTGAAACCACTCTGGATTTTGCAATATTTCAAAATCATGGGTATCAAGGGCTGTACGGGGGATTAGACCAAAAGGCCATACATCAACGGAAAGGCCTCAAGAAAAGCCAAAAGATACTCGATCACATGGGTTCCACTGAATTAGCAGCCAACCTATTCCGAGCAACCCAGGCTGAAGAGAAGCTCCGCAGAGATAATGTTAAATCGAAGCAAAAAGCCAATGAAACTCACTTTGAAGTGGGAAGGAAAGTAAGACAAACAATCAAGGAACTGGGCGGGACTATGCCAGAGAATCTACCTGCGCCAGAAAAAAGCATCAAACAGCTAGAGTCTGCCGCAAAAAAACTGGATAAAAAATAGCAAAAATATAGAGCACTCCGTTTTACCGTGTACACATGGGTGTACACATAGAAAAAACGCATTATCACAAACCCGCTCACAGCAAGGCTTTGACGCACCTACTCAATAAACAGATTCAATATCGAGTAACGATTCACGCGATCTCGCGTAGTCTCTGCAAGTCTCGTCAGGATAAAAAGGCCATTGTAAATCATGGCCTTTTTTGTTTTATGATGGAGGAAGAGAAACATGGGGTTAACCCATATCAAATGGATTTTTTGGTGTTCCGTCATTCAGTAACTCAGACGCGATGGCATGTACTTCCCCCTGAACATAAGCCCAATATTCAGGATTATCGAGGGTTCTCTCTTTAATTTGCTTAGGGATAAAACGGCTCATTTCCATATTGAAGTCGTCGCGGACTTCATCTTCCGACATCAGCTTGGCTAACTGAATAGACAACGCCTGTCGAAAGTCTTCTGTTTGCTTCTGTCTGGCGGTGAGCTTCTTTTCAACCAGTGTCTTGGATAAATCAATACCGCGCTGCTTAATCCAAACAATATCCCAAATATCACGAGGTTTAATACGTCTTGCCCGATACGCTAACGCGATCAACTTATCGGCCAATGTTTCTTGTAACGATTGTACCGGAACCAAGATCCCTTCAGTCGGTACAACGATGTCGTAATGATTGATTAGTGGGCGTTTTTCAATATCAAATGACGGAATAGCACAGACGTCAATATGCATTTTTTGCCGTGGCAAATCAGGACGATTAGCTTCTTTTACGATACTAATTTTCCAGGAAACGGTATCCCCTTGCTGCTCACCAGAAGGTTTGTTTACCCAAACTTCGGTTTCATACTTGTTCTGAATATAGGTTTGGATTTCGGACTCCAGTCCCTCAAACGCCGAGGGCTGGAAATCATGACCACCATTGAAATCAAGATGTTCTGATAGATCTGCTGCTGTTGTAACACATTCGTAGTGAGGTGCCGCCAATAAACGTTAACCGCTGCATGACACCCTGTTTGATCAGCACATCCATAATGTCATGATGCAAGATCTCTTTTTCTATGACGGGTGTCACTGCGGCATAGTCAGGGTTTGACTGGACGATTTGGCGAATTTGTTGCTTCAGCATACCTTATCTCCCATACACTCCCCTATGCTTAGCTCTCCAACATATGTAGATTGCGCTGGCAGTGCTTTAGATCTGCAATCGCTTGTTCCTTATATGCGCGATACATTTTGATGTCAGGATCATAGTACAAATTAGGTGCAATTTGCTCGACTGGCTTTTTAGTATGGGTAAACTCGATCACACCATAAGGCGTATCAAAACAACCACTTCGACCTTTAGTCACCACAGTGACTCTACCCATCACAACTTGTGAAATATCACCGGTATGACTGAGCTGACTTTCTAAGCTGATGTAGTTCAATACGCCACTGCGCAACTTTTTGATGATTTTATAAATGGCAGTCTCAGGCTCAGGTGGGGTAATAATACTTTCATAGAAGCCTTTCACCACTCGTCTTAGTAACCCCTTCTTTACGCAATCTGCCAGGAACTTTCTAAAGGCTGAGTCACAAGGCACACCCTGCATAAAAGCCAGCTCTGTTACACTGTGAATGCCACCACCAGCGTTCACTGCTTTAGCCAATGCGTTTAATAGCTCATCAGATTTAGCCATAGGTCTACAGATTGTTACGTAATAAGTAACTTAGTGTAGACCTTAACAAACTGGCCTTCAAGGAGGATCGCCAATGACCACCATAAATACGGCCGTTACCGAGAGTTCTATTACCATTTTCCGAGAGCCAATCGCTTCACTGCCCATTGAGCACCTTAGTCATGCTCAATATAGAGACACTTACCTCCACGTTGCCCTTATAGAAAGACGCCAATAAACCGACCCGCGTTAAACATTAAACGCCTCTTGTTTGGCAAGTTGTTCACTGCGGTTGATACTTAGCTGAGTTGCGACAGTTTGCCAGCCTTTCACAGCACTCAGTACCTCGTCATAGATACAGCTTGCGTCCCCGCGGCTTAAGCGAAAGAAATCGATCACCTCAAAGGCCAGTGCATAGTCGAGTTCATTAGCGGTGTCAGTAATATTGAGATGTAAGCCATGTTTACCCACTATCGGGTTCAGATCGTATGCAGGTGATAACTTCCAGCCTTTGTCTGCAAGCAAGAAACCATGATTTCTGAGGTGGTCGTCCGTATTGGACACCGCTATGTTGAATACGATCCTGCGCCATAGCTGAGCAAGGTCGGCTTTGGTTTGCGCACCGTTATTACTTAAAAATTCTGCGATTTCCAGATAGCTGGCACCATCGGATTGTTCGCCGTCATAATATTGCAGTTGCGTCATGGCCGATGAGAAATGAATCCGTTTATCACCCACGCGATCAAAACGTTTAGTCAGGAAAGTGTGATGTTCAGAAGAAAATTTGCGTATTTCACTCGGAAACATATCGACACCCGCAGCCAATGCAAGCTGGTAGCACACCATTTCCCAGGCACCCACATCAAATGTATCGTTCTGATTGGGGAATTTAGCAATCCACAGATGACCGTCTGAATCGGTCACACAGGCTTTGGGTCTGGCTCCCCCCAGCGATGCCCCCGGAGAAATTAGCATTTTGAGCCAGCGGTAATAATCATCGCTGTCGATGTTGTCATCCCGCTCAATATTCATGGCGGCATGTTCCAACTCACGTAGCGACGCCATCGGTGGAGCGGAAAATTCGGTGTTATTGTCTAAAAAATCTTGCGACTCCGCCATCTTAAAGCGAATACCGCCCATTCGATAGGAATCGTGAACACCCAGGAGATAATCTAACTCCGTCAGTTTCGTGGTCGCTCGCAGGCCTTTTCGACATTCAATGGCAGCACGGCGCTGCATCAAAATACGTCCCCAGCGATCGGGAGATGAATCCAGAAAGGCACGGAAATTTTTATCTGCCGAATCGTTATAAAGCTCTCCACTATGCAATGCTAATAAGGGATCGATCTGTAAGCGATAGTCGGATGCCAAAAAGTGTTTGTCATAAGTGAAGCTGAAAACACCGCCACGACTGGTTTCTGCAAACGTCAAATGGCCCACCAACAAAGGGGCACCGATCGGTATCCAGGACGCATACACCTCAACGATGGATCGGCTCATTTCGAGCCCTCCAACAGCTTGATGTTTTGTAACTTCATGCCGACTTCATCGTAAGCCGCAAGTTTGGCAAAGTTATCTTCCATGCCCAGCACGGCCATGACCTTTAAGTAAGCCCCTATCGCCACGCCCGGATCGCCAGCGAAGATTTTATTCACGGTTTTGTGATCAAATCCCGTACGGTCACAGATTATTTTTTTAGTGAATCCGCGGCGTTTGACGGCAAGCAGTAAATCCTCACCAAACGCGGTCAGTGTCCTGCGTTGCTTTGGAAATAGCACTCTGTACATGTCTCGCTTGGCCATCATCTACCTCACACAAAAATAGGACTATATTCCCAGTATTGGTTTATTAATGGGAATATAGTCCCACATTGTCAGAGAATCAATGCAGAGAAGAGCAAAAAACAACCAAATAGGGACTATATTCCCATTTTCGGCTGTATTATGGGAATATAGTCCTATTTATCATGCTATTTCATAGAAGTGACGCCAAAATCATCCCACGTTTTCATCCGTCAGATGATTGACCCATTTTTTCACCATCAGTAGGCTCGGTCATATAGACCGCCATTAAGCACCCTATTGAGAAATCCACACTAGTGAAAAACAGGGAAAAACCGACATGCATTATCTCATCCTCCCCTTCATCCTTCTTGCCTTAACCGGCTGTCAGGCGCTCACCACCTTCGATAAATACGCCACAATGCGGCTTTATGAAGTGTATGAAGCCAAGAATCTTTCCGCCTGTGAGTACAAGCCGCAGTTTCGCGACTGTACCGTAGATAAACGTGCTTTTAACGTCAGGATTACGGACGATAAAAGCAAAATTACGTTAGTGGTAGGAAAACGCTATGCCTATTTCGGCTTCACGCGTGATGACTTTGCCCGCCAGACGCAGCCGCTGCGTGATTTCCTGATTTGGACAGAAGATCCAAACGCGCAAGATAAACAGATCAAGCAGCTACGTAAGGCCGGAAACGTAGGCGGAACCCTGTTTTACAACACCGAAGTGGAATATCAGTTCGATTATCTGCATACCCGCGCCGATACTCCGCTGCTCGTCGTTAAGCCCCATGAAAACGCAAACTCTTATGGCCTGACCGTCGAGGAAGTGAAAAACCTGCTATCGGTGATGGATGCCTGGTATGCCGGTACGTTCTCAGGAAAACAGCTGACGTAAACTCAGAGGAAGCGGCCAGATAAGAAGGATATCTGGCCGATCATTGACTTAAAACTGCTGCATTCTGGAAGAAAATTCGTCGCAGTTTTTCAGCATCAAATCTTTGACAGGTCGACGGTCGTAATAGCCTTTTTCAGTCTTGAACACTTCATAGACTTCAAGGCGTCGTGGCGAATAAGGCCCGTCAAATTCACCAGTAACGTAGTAGTAATTTCCCACAACAGGTTTAAACGTCACGGTTCTAAATCTGCCATTGCCAGCAATCATTCTGACCGCGATATTATTTTTCGCACTGACCCAGAATTCACGAATCATCGTTGGCGTTTCGGGAATGTCCGGGAAGCCAAGCGCTTTATTATTGAGTTTAGTTTGGAGCCCAATCGCGTTATTGGTGTAGCCATTTTCTGGCGCGTCAAGGTTAATGCATCTATCGGTATTCGGATAAACGCGAATATAGTCGAGGTTGCGGTTATCAAACGTCATACCGACACGATCCGTTCCCTGATAGTCCTCCAGCTTATTGCTGTAAGTTGCTACTGAACACCCGCTGAGTAATGCTGCACTCACCCCGATTAGAATAATTTTCCCAAACATAACTATCCCTTCCCTTTATAAAATCAGAACGTCCTGATTATAAGAGATTCGGACGTAGCGCAATCGGCTTACTCTGCATTCTTATTCTGTGTGCCTTGCTTTTCCAGCGTTGGCTCCGTTGCCGCCTGTCCGTCCAGAGGTTGGCCCGCCGTCGCATCGGCCTCTTCCGGCTTCACCGTACTCGCATACAGTCGCCCTTCCTCAATAAAATCTTCGTCGATACCTTCAATATTTTCCTGATTATCACGCCCGGAGAGGATGTTCCAACAGGCGATGAACAGCGCCGCAATCAACGGACCAATCACAAACCCGTTGATGCCATAGATATCCATTCCACCCAGCGTGGCGATCAGGATCAGGTAATCCGGCATTTTGGTGTCTTTCCCCACCAGAAGCGGACGCAGGATATTATCTACCAGCCCAATCACCAGCACGAAGAACGCCACAATGAAGATCGCCTGCCAGAGCATATCGGTCGCGAATAGGTAGATCGCGGCGGGGACCCAGATAATCGCCGACCCTACGGCAGGGATCAGAGAAAGGAACGCCATTAACGCCCCCCAGAGCAGGCTACCTTCTATTCCCGCAATGGAGAACGCAATGCCGCCCAATGTACCTTGCACGATGGCGACAACCGCCGTGCCTTTCACCGTAGCACGCGATACAGCGGCAAACTTGACCAACAGGTGGTGCTTAACATGAGTGGAAAGCGGCAACGACTCCAGAATCAGGTTTACCAGATAGGAACCATCCTTCAGCAGGAAAAAGAGCAGGTAGAGCATGACCCCGAAGCCGATAAAGAAAGTAAATGTCCCTTTACCGATCAGGAATACGCTCCCCGCCAGATACTGACCGCCTTTCAGTGCAACCTGAGAAAGCTCCTGCTGTATTTTAGCGGCGTTATCCAGATTATGTTCCGTCAGAAAATGTCTCGCCCACCCCGGCAGATGTTGAAACAACTCAGCCAATACAACAGGAAATTGCGTACTGTTATCCTGTAATCGGGTGTAAACCCCATTAATCTCAACCACCAGTGAAGAGACAATGATCCCCAACGGGATGAACACAATCAGAAAAATGATCAGGACGGTAAATAACGAGGCCAACCCGTTGCGATCGGACAACTTTTGCCGAATCTTACTTTTCAACGGATGAAAAATCACAGCCAATATGGCAGCCCATAAAATGGCAGAATAGTACGGAGTCAATACATCAAAAAACGCCAGCGTAACAGCAAGCAGGATCAGGATGAAAAACCCCTGAGTAAGCCCCTTAATTCTCATCATACCTTTTCCTTAATTCTATTTTTCTCTCGAAATATAGAAGAAAGTAGGGGGTTTGCAATCCTAAAAAGGATCCTCACCTCATCATCTTTTAAAGATTTACAGATTTCTCCATCCATGTTGGGATAAGAGGAAAAAGACATCGGCAGAGGAACGGAGATGGGGTTAGCATTAAAGGCAGTGATAGGGGCAATTGTCGTTTTACTGATTGGCTATTTATCCAAGACCAAAAATTATTATATTGCCGGACTGGTTCCCCTTTTTCCCACGTTTGCTCTTATTGCACATTATATTGTCGCAACGGAGCGCAACGTTGCCGCATTACGTACCACAATATTATTCGGTATGTGGGCGATTATTCCTTATTTCGCCTACCTGGCTTCTCTCTGGTATTTAAGCGGCGTTACAAAATTATCCTATTCATTCATCGGAGCATTATCCTGCTGGTGTATTACCGCCATAGCCCTGATTATTATTTGGAGTCGCTGGCATTAAGAGAAAAAAATCCCCCTTGAACCGCTATCTCTGATACACAAATACAGAAGCGTGTTAGCTTTCAACCAAGCTATCGGAGGCAAGAGACTGTCTCTCTATCCGCATAACGCATTGTAACCAAGAAACGACGTGAACAAGGGGAGCGATCGTATCGTACCAAGCTATTGGACTAGTAATAACCCAGTAATTTCCACCAGACCAAACCAACCGCAAAAATCAGGACAACGTTGACAGTGACAATCAGTAAATTGATTTTATAAAAGCGCGCACGTTCAAAATATCCCTGTGCGAAATAAATCGGTCCTGGCCCACCGCCATATTCCGTATTTCCCCACATCAGATTACTGAAAATACCGAAGCAAATGGCAACCATCATCGGCGGAGCCCCTGCTGCAATGGCTGTTGCAGCAAAGGGAACATACAGCGCCGCGACATGTCCCGAAGCCGTCGCAAACAGATAGTGCACATAAATGTACAGTACGCCCAATATCACAAAGGTTTGTATCGCACCGAAACCATGAATAGCGCTACCCAGTAGCGCGGCCATCCACTTAATGAAGCCTAAATCAGATAATCCACCAGCAAGACTGATAATTACGCTAAACCAGATAACGGTATCCCACGCAGCGTAATCCTTGAGTAAATCTTTCCAGTCAACGGCGTGAACAGCAAATAAATACGCTGCCAATCCGAGTCCGACCGACGTTGCCGATAAACCAGTGATTAAGCTGGTTCCCCATCCAACTAACGCGAGGATAAAACCAAAAGCGACTTTTTTCTCCACCAGTGTCATTGGCCCAAGCGCCTGAAGTGAACGATGCCCCATTTCTTTTGCTTCCGGAGTCCGTTTTAATTCAGGGTTAAGGATTTTGTACACCAGCAACGGCATCAGACAAAAGCACACCATGGCGGGAACGACGGCGGCAATAAACCATCCCCCCCAGGATATCTCCACGCCTAAAGCGTTCTTCGCCAGACTGCTGACCAATGGGTTTGCCGCCATCCCCGTCAGGAAAATAGCCCCGGTAATCGGCGTAAACTGGAAACAAACCATCGTCAGAAAATCGCCAATCTTCTTCCCGGTTTCCCCCGGTGCCGAACCTAAAACCGCATTAATTGAACGTGCAATGGGGAAAATAATGCCTCCGGAACGCGCCGTCACCGAAGGCATAGCGGGTGCCATGATCAAATCAGATACCCCTAATGAATAGGCGATACCGAGGCTGCTGCCACCGAATAATGACAGCATTTTGTACGCAATCCGTTTTCCCAGCCCTGAAGTCACAAAGCCAAGAGAAAGAATATAGGCACAAAATATCAACCACACGGTTCCACTGGAAAAACCTGATAATGCCTTTGCTTCCGTTAGGGTATTCGTAAAAATGGTTACGCAAAGTGCAATTAACATCACTGCACCGGAGGGTAATGGCTGCGTCAAAATTGCCGCGATAGTCGCGGCAAAAATAGCGAACATATGCCATGCCTGAGGCGTAAGACCTTCCGGGATAGGGCATAGCCAAATGATTCCGCCGATAGCGACAGGAATAATTGCAGCAATAACCCGTTTCCTCATAGATGATCCAGATGACATCATCATCTCCTCAATCGCTAGGTAGTTTGATTTCTGTGAGTTAATGCCGATTGGCAGAGCTTTTTAAGACCTGATCCACCATGGCTGGTGCCATGCCAAGATAATTTGCTGGATTCGTTAACTGCTCAATCAGTTCAGGAGCAAGACGGCTGGAAACACTAGGCATTGCGTTCAGAACATCCGCAAGGCGCCCACCTTTCTCATTTACAATGCGACAAGCGTCATAAACGATGTCATGTGCGTCCTGACGGCCAATATAAGGTGCCAGCCCCATCATCACGGCTTCTGCAACAATAAGCCCTTTGGTCATATCAAGGTTTCTGGCCATGGCGTCTTCATCCACGATCAGCCCACCCAGCATAAAATTGGCCTGATGTAACGCGCCAGCCGCCAGCACAAAGCTTTCTGGAATGGCAATCCATTCCGCATGCCACGGTCCAGTTGCACGTTCCAAATCCTGTACCATGGCATCCAGCATTAACCCCGCTTGCTGGCGCACCCCCTTGGCACAGGCCAGCATCAGCTCGCTGGAGATAGGATTACGCTTTTGCGGCATGGTGCTACTAGCTCCACGACCTTTCACAAAGGGTTCGTATAATTCGCCAAACTCATTCGCGGCCAGCAGCATAACGTCGTAACCGATTTTGCCCAATGAGCCAGTGATCAGTGCCAATAAGTTAATGGCTTCGGCAAATCCATCACGTGCCACATGCCAGGTTGAAACCGGCACACCCAAGCCAAGTTCTTCCATCATGGCTTTTTGCACATCCAGTCCTTTATCCCCAAGAGAGGCGAGCGTACCGGCCGCACCTGCGAATTCACCGACTAAAATACGCGGGCTAGCCTGTTGGAGACGTTCCTCATGGCGATCAAACATATCAAGCCAGATGGCGACCTTATAACCAAACGTCACGGGTAACGCCTGTTGCAAATGAGTACGGCCCGCCATCGGCGTATTCCGGTAACGTCGAGCTAGATCGGCCAACGTACCGCGTAACGTTTTGATGTCCGCTTTGATAAGCGCAAAAGCATCCCGTATTTGCAGTACGACAGCGGTGTCCATAATGTCCTGGGTTGTTGCCCCCCAATGGACATAGCCACCGGATTCGCCTGCCTGCTTAGAAATTTGGTGAACCAGAGGAAGAATCGGATAACCGACTATCTCGGTCTCATGCCGGAGGAGGTCAAAATCGAGCGTATCTGCATCACACTTGGCTGCGATTTCTTGTGCCGCCGCTTCAGGGATAACGCCACAGCGAGCCTGAGCTTTAGCCAATGCGATCTCCACTTCCACATATTTGCGAATCAATTCGTGATCATCAAAAATAGCGCGCATTTCTGGCGTGCCGAAAGCATCACGAAATAACACTGAATCAAGTACGTTCGAAGCCATAAAAGAATCCTTGATAAATCATAAGGGTGGTAAAATGCGGCATGCCTTACGCCAGAATGCGGCTACAATCGGTTGTAGTATCGTATGATGATGAGACATGCGCAGACTGATTAAATGACCGTACAAATTCAAATGTACGGACATTTAAATTTGTACAGACAAGATAGAATGTCCGGACATTTTATGGGAAGTGTTTTTGAATTCCTTTGTGATGCAGATCATTAATATTTATTGAAGCCGTCAACTATGAAAGAGTCTTTGTATAAGCGTATTGCTCGTGAATTGGTTCAAAACATCGCATCCGGACAGTTCCCTGCCGGCTCACTGCTACCGTCTGAATTGGAATTGTGCGAACAGTATCAAGTCAGTCGCCATACGGTACGAGAAGCCTTGCGTGATCTAACTGAACAAGGCTTAATCCTGCGGCGTAAAGGGATTGGAACCATGGTGGCGGACAGAACGGCAGACAAAGGGCTCAATCATCCCCTAGCCTGTCTGGAAGATTTATTTTTTCTGGCGAAAAACAATCTACGGGTAGTGAAAAAGATTGATGAAATCGTAGCAGACTACGAACTTTCTCGGGTTATTGGTTGTGAACCAGGATCTCGCTGGCTGCATATCGCCAGCATCCGCGAAGACAGTGAAAAAACGGGTGAGCCAATATGTTGGACTGACAGCTACGCCAGCCCAACATACGCTAAAATACGCCAGTTAGTGCGTAGTGATCCCTTTGCACTCATCAGTGATTTAATCGAAGAACACTATGGCGTGCAAAGTGAGGAAGTCAGGCAAACCATCTCTGCGGTCAGCATCCCAGCCAAAATCGCCAGAGTGCTCAACGTCGAGAACGGTTCACCGGCATTGAGGATCGTACGCCGCTATATTGACCGCAATGGTGAAACGTTCGAAACCACGGTATCGATCCATCCTGCCGATCGCTATACCTGCTCCATCGTGCTAAAACGTCAAAATAGCCGTTAATAAAAATCTGGCCCACCCGTTTATAACGGCGTGCGGTTTACACTTCTATTCAATTCCTGCTTTGACCTTCCCCCAAGGGGAAGGCTTAGACTCCAGAACAGCAATATCACACTTCATCAATTAAATTAATGAGATAGACTCCAAGGACATCAACAATGAAAAATCGACTTCTTTCCTCATTGCTGGCAATCACATTCGGTAGCGTGACATTTCTGGCTCAGGCCGCAACACAACCTTCTGAATTTCTGGTGCAACATGGTTTAGCAGGCAAAACCGTTGAGCAAATGATTGATACTATCGATCAATCGCCGCAACCACGCCCGTTGCCTTATTCCGCTTCCGTCACCAGCACGGCATTAACGCTATCTGATGGTCAACAGCAATATTCTTATCCATTAGGCGAGCAATTTTATTTGTCTTTTGCGCCGTATATCAACCAGACGCATCCCTGCTTCAACCACAGTTTATCGGGTTGCCGTGGCGAGATGGCAAATACAGATTTTGATGTAAAAGTGACTGATCGAGCAGGTCAGGTTATTCTGCAAAAAACATTAAGCAGTCACCAAAATGGTTTTGTCGGTATCTGGTTACCGCGAAACATTGAAGGCACGATTGAAGTCAACTATCAGGGAATGCGTGCGTTTTCACCTTTCTCCACCAGTAACGCCAGCCAAACCTGTATGACGACGCTACAGTTACAAAAACAAGCCTGATCCTGACACGGGCATCGCGACCACAACGGGTTCAAAGCGATGTCCATTTCATTGATGTTCGTGACCTGCCGCCACCGTAGGATAATGCTTTGATGAAATTCACTGACCCCGGAACGCCCACTCGACCCATACTTTCCGAACAAGAAGCGGCTCAATTCACGCCAAGCCATTACTTAACGCTTCCCGCAGAAGAGACACAGCTTAAAGCTCATGCCTGGTGTCCTGAAGCCATCCTGACGGATAACGTGCAAACCCCCTTCACCGTTGGTCCTGACATCAATACCAACGGCGCTCAATATACTCATATTCAACAGGCTATTAATGCCGTGTTGCGTGAAAATAACGGTCATCAGCGAATTTACATCAAGCTGCTGCCAGGTACTTATACTGGCACGGTTTATATCCCTGCGAACGCTCCGCCTATCACCCTGTTCGGTGCAGGCGGAGACGCCGCCAACGTAGTTATTCAGTTAGCGCTGGATGCCACGATGTCACCTGCAGCCTACCAGACCATCGTAAACTCAAACGGGGAATATCAACCGAATGATCCTGCCTGGAATATGTACTCGATTTGCGCATTTCAGCAGAAAGAAACTATCGACACCCATTGTGCGGCTGTTATGTGGTCGCAAAACGAAAATTTCCAGTTGAAGAATCTGACTGTCGTTAATACGCTATTGGACACCGTGGATGGCGGTGCTCACCAAGGGGTTGCGTTGCGAATTGATGGCGACAAAACCCAATTGGAGAATGTGCGACTCATTGGGCGTCATGACACTTTCTTCGTCAATACCAGTGATATTAACAACCGCTACGTCACCGATCGTTATAGTCGAGCTTATATCAAAGACTGCTACATTGAGGGTGACGTGGATTATGTCTTCGGGCGTGCAATGGCCGTGTTTGACAACGTCGAATTCCATACCGTTTCCAGCCGTGGTGCAGGAGAAGCCTATGTCCTCGCACCCAATAGCCTGCCGTGGGTTAAATACGGTTTCCTGGTCATCAACAGCCGTTTTACAGGCGACGCAGGTTTCGCAGACCAACGGAAAGCAAAACTGGGTCGTGCCTGGGATCAAGGAGCCCGACAAACCGGCTATCTCCCAGGTAAAACCGCCAACGGACAGTTGGTAATCCGCGACAGTTACATTGATGCCAGCTATGACCGGGAACATCCCTGGGGAGCGGCTGCGACAACCCGCAGACCCTTTATCGGCAATCATCATGCGAACCGTGATTTGAACGACATCAGTTTCAATCGTCTGTGGGAATATAACAACATGCAGGCAATTTGAAGTATGACGGGTATATACCCAAAATAATTCGAGTTGCATGAAGGCGGCAAGTGAGGGACAAATTCGTCGGGAACGAATTTGACCAGCCAACGGCTGGCCTCCGGTGAGAAACAGGATGTTTCTCATTTAATCCCGATGAGCTTACTTGAGTAAGTGATTCGGGTGAGTGAGCGCAGCCAACGCACAGGCAACTTGAAGTATGACGGGTATAGTTAGACTTAAGTGCAGGTCTATGTATATACTTTTCCCCCCACAAGGGGGGTCGAGTTTTCGCATTGAGGTCACACCAAATGTCTTTATTATTTTCAAACAACGAAACCATCAGCAGCGTAATAAAGAAACAAATAGATGGTGCGTTAAGTCATTATGGTGACGTTAAGTATTCTTACATGGTATTAAACAAAAAAAAGCCGACAGATGTCCTCGTAATATCTAATCACCACGAAGAATGGCGTAAGATATATATTGCCAATAACTACCAGCACATTGACCCTGTAGTGATTGCCGCACTTAATAGAATTATGCCCTTTCACTGGGATAAAGACATCATGGTAAACTCGAGATTAAAGTTATCAAAAATCTTCAATTTATCTAAAAAACATAATATCACTCATGGGTATACCTTTATTCTTCACGATCACAATAATAATTTAGCCATGTTGTCTATTATGATTGATGAATCTAACATCGAGGATATTAATTCGTTAATCGAAAACAATAAAGATAAGTTACAAACGATATTGATGACGACACACGACAAAGCCCTCTCGCTTGCAAAAGAGATGACAAAAAGCCATGAGGAAACCGAGAACAATGATATTTTCTCTCATCGCGAGAATGAAATCTTACATTGGGCCAGCATGGGGAAAACATATCAGGAAATCGCGTTAATTTTAAATATCAAAACAGGTACGGTAAAATTCCATATGGGTAACGTGGTCAAAAAACTAGGCGTTCTCAATGCCAAACACGCGATTAGACTCGGCGTAGAATTACAGCTTATCCGGCCGATAAAACGATAAGCAAAAATGTAACAGACATAAAAAAATCCAGAACCTAAGAATACGGTTCTGGATTTTTACATCATGGACCTAGATGGTAAGCGAACTATTTACCAGACTTATCCTGCAATTGCTCAACCTGCGGCAATCCTGTGCTGGCGGAAGAAGACAGCAATCCACTTTCGACATAGTTAAACAGTTTTTCACGCGTATCCGTAATATCCAAATTACGCATGGTTAACTGACCGATACGATCGTCCGGCGAGAACACGGAGTCCCCTTTTTCCATCGTCAAACGCTCTGGTTTGTAGGTCAGATTGTCAGAAACGGTATTCAGGATGGAATAATCATTGCCGCGACGCAGCTCCAACGTCACTTCGCCAGTGATCGCACTAGCAATCCAGCGTTGAGAAGCGTCACGCAGCATCAGAGCCTGAGAATCAAACCAGCGTCCCTGATACAGGAAACGACCCAGTTGACGACCATTTGCATGATATTGTTCGATCGTATCCTCATTATGGATACCCGTAACCAGACGCTCATAGGCGATATGCAGTAAAGCCATCCCCGGCGCTTCATAGATACCACGACTTTTCGCTTCGATTATACGGTTTTCAATCTGGTCGCTCATACCCAGACCATGACGCCCACCGATGCGGTTCGCTTCCAGCATCAGTTCAACGTCATCGGTAAAGGTTTTGCCGTTCAGCGCGACGGGATGACCGCGTTCAAAACGAACCGTCACTTCTTCTGCGGAAACCTTGACGTTTTCATCCCAGAATTTTACGCCCATGATCGGGTTGACAATCTTGACGCTGGAATTCAGATATTCCAAATCTTTGGCTTCATGCGTCGCTCCCAGGATATTGGAATCCGTGGAATAGGCTTTTTCCGCTGACATTTTATAACCAAAACCGGCCTGAGACATAAACTCAGACATTTCCTGACGGCCACCCAGCTCATCAATAAAATCAGTGTCCAGCCATGGCTTATAAATTTTCAATTCGGCATTGGTCAGCAAACCATAGCGATAGAAACGCTCAATATCGTTACCTTTATAGGTGCTGCCATCACCCCAGATATTCACGCCGTCTTCTTTCATTGCTGCAACCAGCATCGTACCGGTTACCGCGCGTCCCAAAGGAGTCGTGTTAAAATAGGTCACACCTGCGGTAGTGTTATGGAATGCACCGCATTGAATGGCAGCAATGCCTTCCGCAACCAACTGCTTACGACAGTCAATCAAACGGGCATTTTCAGCACCATACTCCATCGCCCGGCGCGGGATGGCATCGTAGTCATCCTCATCCGGCTGGCCTAAATTTGCCGTATACGCATAAGGAACCGCACCTTTTTGACGCATCCAAAGCAGCGCGGCGCTGGTATCCAGACCGCCTGAGAATGCAATACCGATACGCTGACCAACCGGAAGATGCTTGAGAATCGTTGTCATAAATGTAGTCCCTGCTCGAAAGATCAATGGTTAGAAGCTATACCATTATATTACGCCATACATTGATGAGGGGTGATACCTTTACCGAATAGTTCGCCTAAAGACGGGAACGACCGTGAAAATCAACGCACTCAAAAATGAATATTTATGCAAAATAAGTGAGTTATAATTTAAACATCTTTTTGCCGGGACAGGAAGCATTGAGTGTGACTTTACGCAAAAAAATTCGTACTCAACGGGTAAAAAGTGATTAACGAACCGCTTATTCATGGCAGGAAGGCGGCGGCTGTAGATAGGATACGGGTTCCGCTCGATCATTTTCAGACAAGTTGGCAAGTATAACGCCATTTCTTATCCAGACTAAGTGACAAAAATCGTTTACGCGACATGACTTGCAATAATAAAACGTCGTTTTATTTTTATGGTCAATCTTTGCTATCCTCCTGCTGTTAATTGTTTCCTTTGCATGTTGCTGGAGAGGTTATGTCTAAGAAAGTCGCCATTCTGCTGGCTCCGGGGTTTGAAGAAGCAGAAGCGATTATGGTGATCGATGTACTGCACCGCATGAAAGTGGAAGTCACTATGTTGTCTTGTGACGACAGACTGGAGCTACGCAGTTATCACAATATTCGAATGTTTGCCGACGCCTTGCTGGAGAGAAATCAGGATGTGCTGTTTGATGCCGTTATCATCCCCGGTGGGCCGCAGGGAACGGTAAATCTTGCTGCGAACCCAATGGTTGTTGAATTTATCCGTCGTCACGATGAAGCCAACAAGCTGATTTGCCCGCTTTGTTCAGCGGCCGCTCGTGTGCTGGGTGGCAATAATCTACTGAAAGGACGTCACTACGTCTGTTCTGGCGAGCTGTGGAAAGATGTCACCGATGGCATTTATGTCAATGAAAAGGTTGTTGAAGATGGCAACCTCATTAGTGGTAAAGGCCTGGGTGTCACATTTGATTTCGCCTTCACTATCGCCGCTCGCCTGACCGGTGATAAAGAAGACGCTAACTTCCAGGTAGAACATATCGATTACGATTATTGGCGCGTACCAGCCTGATCGCTAAGCGAATAGATATACTCATTGCACGTCAAACACCCGTGGTTGGCTGAATCATTCTGCCACCATGGGCCTCGCACTAAAAAGCCCACATGACAATCTGTTAAAAAGGATATATATTGTCCTGAAACTCGGTTTATCGAGATCTCAATATCCCCCATTCAGGAAACCAGACGCCGTTTATCCAGTCTCTGTATAGCCATTGACAGCAGCAAACTGCCCAATAACGAGAGAGTGAAAATATAGAAAATATCCAGTACCGGTAGGGAAGTAATATCCAGATCGTGTGTGCGCATGTAATGAATAAGCAATGCATGAAAACCGTAAATCGCTAGAGAATGACGCGATATCAGTGCAAAAACAGGCAGTATCCGATGACTCAGATAATGTTTGACGATAATAAATAGGCTAACGGCTGCCAGAAAGACCAGCGGCCCACAGTAAATATAAAAACTCTGGGTGAAGCTATCATTTCGTAAGGTGTGATATTTCGTCCCCAGAACAACCATCGTAATGCAAAACACAAATAAGGGAATGGTCACCAGTACTATAGACTTAGGGATATCCAGCATTCCCAAGGCTCGCCCTAGCATGGCATACAGTACATAATAAAAAACATCACCATAAATATAGAGATTGATCGGTAATAATTTAAAACCACTCCATTCAACACTACCCGTATTGGGATTAGCAATAACAGCCAACAGCGCAATCAATACGATTAAATATTTACCAGATACCGCTTTGATATTGATCAGCGGAGAAAAAAGGTAAACCACGATGATGGCATAGAAAAACCATAAATGATAAAAGACGGGTTTCTGCAATACGTGATGTAATGAATTCAAACCATTAATAGGTGTCAACGTCATAATATAAATCAACGAGATAACACTATAAAACAGCAAGCACAGCCCTATTCTTAAAAAATGCCGCCTCTGCGCACTACGTTCACCAAAAAACAAATAACCAGAAATCATAAAAAATAACGGTACACCGACGCGAGAGGTCGAATTCAGAATATTAGCCACATCCCAATGTGCGTCTCCTGGAACCCCGCCAGCCGTTATCGGGTAAGTCGTGCTGTGAATAAGAACGACCATCAGACAGGCGATAGCTCGTAAATTATCAATCCAGCCGATCTTGTCAGTCATCCACAACCTCTTAACACACCATCATTTACCTAATATACCCGTCATACTTCAAGTTGCTTGTGCGTTGGCTGCGCTCACTCACCCGAA
>NZ_JBJYIN010000012.1:0-146803 GCF_046237015.1 Pectobacterium hainanensis | reverse complement strand
ACAGTAAGGCCCGTAGATAAACTGCCAGTCAGTCGCTTAACTGACTGGCATTACTGCTAATAAATAGCCCTATTATTTTTCTATAAAAGGACGGTTTCATTATTTATTCTCCAAAATTTTTACGGTTCAATTTACCGATCTGCAAGGTAAAAGAAGCGTCTCAAGGTAATGTAGTGCTGTGGGTAACGTAATATGGCACTGTGTTTTTCCGTCCCAGATGACAGATAGGGTCTCATTCGGTGATACGCCAGTAATATAAGCGTGTCCGCTATTGGTTATCATGGCGACATCTCGGCCTTTTTTATTTTTTCTCAGCGCGGCAAAAGGAGGATATCGGCCATTGTTCAACGTCACATGGCCCATGACTTTTGCGCCGCTGGCGACATCAAATTTACGGTGGCCAATTGCGCCCTCCGTCAATGTTCCTTGAACCACTGTCGTGGTTGCTTCCATCTCTCTTGGCAGTTTTTGTACATCAATTCGTGTTGATACATCGTAATAACTGCTGGTGTCGGCAATCACGGCGAGACCGTAGCGGTTCGTTTTTACCCGACTGTTGTAAAACGGTATATCAGGCTGCCCGTCCGTATCGACCATAATACGCGTACCACCATTGTTCCCTTTGGGATGTGCGGCAATGCCATAGCGGGTTGCGGTAAAACCTCCTCGAAGCGAGCCATTCAGGTAGGTATAGCTATCTTGTTGCCAGGCGAGCCCGACGTTTGCATCGGTCGTTGGGGCAAGATGTGTATAGTTCCCGCTCAGATAGGTGTTCTCTCTACTGTCGTAGCGGGAACTCAGGTTCCAGGAATGGTTGGGATCGACGTTGTTCGTATAGGTGAGCGCCTGGCTATTACCGTTGTCATAGTGACTCATGCTGTAACTAAGACGCTGCTTTTCTCCTAGCGGAATAGAAAAGCTCAGGTATACGCTATCGTCAGTGCGGCGGTTGAACGTTGTCCGATAAGCAGACAAGCTGGCGGCCACGCCTCGGAATGCACCAATATTAATATATTTGTTCAATGAAAGACCGTAACGATCCTGCTGTGACGTATTCCAGTATGTTTGGTGTGTGTAAGATAAATAGGCGGACAGGCCGCTCAGCAGCGTTTGTTTCTCTTGCGTGGCAAAGTTTTTCGAGAGCGTTAAGGTATAACGCTCTTTTTCATTGTGGTACCTGCCGTCGTGGCCGAGCGTGTAGAGGTATTGCGACATACTTAGGTATGTTTTTTCCGAAAACCGATAACCGGCAAAACTCAGTTGGCTATCAATGGAATCAAAGTATTTCGACCAGTTTAGGGAAAAAGAGTGTCCCGTCAGCGATGAAGATGACGTCGGTATTGTGGCGCGTGATTGGGTGATATCTGCGGATAGCGCGCCGAGCAGGTAAAGATTTTTCCCGACGCCTGCTGACCAGGATTGATAGCTATCTGACAAGATCGTGCCGCCATATACCGACCAGGCGCTGGATAATCCCCATGATACTTCCGCGGCAGAGAAGGCTGGCCCTTGCATATGGTGATCTGAATCTGACGGTTTGCCTGCGGCGAGTTTATATTGTACATGCCCCGGTCGCGTTAAATAAGGCAGATTGGCGGCCTCGGTTTGAAACGTTGTTACGGTGCCGTCTTCTTCCGTTACGGTGACATCCAATGTTCCGCTAACCCCATTCTTCAGATCCTGAATGGCAAAAGGGCCTGCGGGTACCGTCGTTTCATAAACCATCCGGCCATTCTGTGTCACGGTAATGGTGGCGTTAGATTTGGCGACCCCACGGATCTCAGGCGCATATCCCCGCAATGACGGGGGCAACATATTCTCGTTGTTTTCCAGTGAAATGCCGGTGAAACGGTAGCTGTCGAACAAATTACTGCTGAAATACATTTCTCCGAGCTTTAGATCGGCCGATATGGTTGGCAATGGACGATAGGCGTAAAACTGATCCCACGAGAATCGATCGCGACTTGAATCACGGTACTTTTGTAGAAAATAACGATAGTCCGCACGATAGCGCCAGGCTCCCAGATTAAATCCGGCAGTACCGTAACTGCTGAAGTAGCGGGATCCGCCGCTGTTATTGGTATTATGACGAATATTACCAACCAGATTATAGTCTAGCAGTGCACCGTTGATGCCATGATCCCATTGTTCTGGTGGAACCCAGTGGCTATCACTGTACTTAAGCCATGCCTGAGGAATAGTAATATTCAGGCTTCCCATTCCTATCTGATTAGATACTTTTACGCCAGGTATTGGCGTCAGATCTGCGCATATTCCATTGTTCCAAAAAATAATTTTTTCTTGGGCTGTTTTTTTTAGTGTGAGTTTATCAACCATGGCCGATGGCAGGCAAACTGTTGGCTTATTACTGGTATTACCCGTTGGTAAATAGCTGATCATTTGTTGATGTATTTCACGTGTATTAATTTTTATAGATAGTAGATATTCCCCTGGTGTGACATATTCAGGATCGGAAAAATGACTAAGATCAATATTTTCACCTTCATTAACATCTAGCACGTTGATATTAAATTCTGTCGCATTAAGTGTGAATACGTTGAGAGACAAAGTGAAAATGCTATAGCGAAATAACGCGCCTCTTTTTTTTTCTTTAAGTATGATAGTGATTATATTCATGAGACTGCGCGTTTTTATAAAAATGATGTAGTCAGGGTATAAAACACAATAATGGTAATGTGTTTTCCTAATTTAGGACTCTGCATGTATTCGTAGTGCTTTCAATTAAATCAATGAAGCTAATGGTGGCATCCTTGCCGTTTTTCTCCGTTATTTATTGATAAGAGACGACGAAATTAGCGGTGCTGGCGAAAGAACCTGTTGTAATCGTCGCTGATTGGCCGCCTTGTGGTACTGGCAGTTTTTCAACATAAGATGTAAATGAGAAAATATTATTTCCGTTTGCTAACGGCGTTGCATCAACGGCCGGCGTTGAACCATCAAATTTAATTTTGCTGCCCGAATACTCTACCGCAATGCCTGCGCCGGATGCGCTGCCATTTAATGCCAGTAATTCACTGTTCGTACCGGAAGCTGCGCCGCCAGAGAATACGATTTTTGCACTGGTTGAAGTCTCCAGACTGCAATCTTTGAGCGTGATATCAAACGTTTTTATATCAGAAGTTCCACCGTTCTCTAAAACGGTCTTGCTGATTTCACCAAATTCTACCGTTTGTTGTAGGTCTTCCTGAGAAACGGAACACGGCGTATCGATGATTTTCCCTTTAAATGTCACCGAACCGTTATGTGAATCAGCGGCATGTGCTCCTGCGGCGTAGATCATCGTGATAAAAGACGCCAGGGCAATTTTTGATAAATTCATAGTACACTCTCTTTATATTGTTACTATTTTATAAGTATTAGAAACGTGAATACCACATTTTAAAAGATGCTTATGGTATTCATGATGATTACACTTTATGAATAAAATTTATTACCGATCTTTCTGCTGCTGCAATGTTCAGGTCGATAATGAATGTGTGCTTATGGTAGATAGACTTGTTTTTTCAGTCAAATATATTGTTTCATTTAGATTTTTTTGGTTTAAATGTCTTATTTTTACTTTTTTTTAGGTTTAAATTCTTGTTACAGGGCTTGGCCCTATAGCCTGGTAACGATGATTTTTTAAATTTAAAGTGAAAAATATTCTTTTTGATTCAGTGTGTTATTTAATTTTTTGTTTTTTTAAGAAAAGATAGGAGAGGTTATCTATGTTTATGTAAATATAGTGATAAGCATGCTTTCCTATATGGAAACTAAACGCAAAATAAATATCCTTTGACAATAAACAATGATATTTTTATTCTTGTAAACCGTAGCATGGTTTGTCAAAACGATGCTGTAGCGTTCAAGTCCCACACCTTAATCGTAGTGGAAAAAACATATGGTGTATTTAATTAACCATTTAATCCTTTTTAATGAGGATGATGGTACGCTTGCGTGGCACGATCGTGAAAATGAAGCTGTGGCCTTAAGTTTTCCTGTTTCCCGATTATTTTGTCTATTGATAGAAAACCCAGGGGTAACATTAAGCCGAGATGTATTGCTAAAAGAGGCGCTTGAAAAGAACGGGCTATGTTCTTCCATTAATAATCTTAATAATTATCTCTCGCTGTTACGTAAAGCTCTGCGGGAGTTTGATCTTGCTGAGTCAATCGTCACAATTCCTAAGTCGGGTCTTATCTTTAATGTGGAAAGCATTGAGCGCTGCCATAAAGAAAATGAAATAGAAAAACAATCCGAGGGAATGAGCGAGGAAGAGAACGAGGAAGAGAAAACACAGGTCATTCTGAAAGAGAATAAGCCTACCGAGCGTGTTTCATGGGGAGGTCGTGGTTATACCATTGCTAAATCCATGAGTAAGCGCGGGTATGTAACGTGTTTCTTTATTTTCAGCATGATACTTTTGTTTGTTGGGGTGATCGTAGAAAATGGTAACCGCTTTCCTTATAGGTATCTTGTGAATGTAAGTCCATCAGGAAAATGTGATGTTTTTTACCTGTATAAGCGTGTTGATGAACAGATGCCGGAAAATTACGAGAACCTTTGTTCAGAGAATGTGCTGTTTTTCTTATCAAAAAAGACATCAATACCGGGCGTGGTAGATAAAAAAATGGAAATTGTGATCTCCTGTCAGACCGATGGGAAAGGGTGCGTGACGTATGTTGACTATTAAAATTGGGAAAAAAACTGTTTTTATCGCTGTAGCTTCATTTATCTCTTTATTTTTCGGTGTGTTTTTTTATTTTAATAGTAACTTATACAACAAGCCACTTATCTGTCACGCCGAGGTAAAAGTCAACGAAAATGATAAAACCATCCGAAAGGAGTATGACATCTATTTTTACCTGAATAGTAAGAATAGAGCATTAGTATTAGTTAATGGCATCTATATTGATAGCTCAGGCATCCCATTGACCATTCGACGTACCTTTAGCTTTGATGCCACCAGAGAGTCTAACCGATTAGTGGTTCACAACATCACTCTGGATAAGAATGTGAATGACAGCGCTCCTGAAAACGCTATTCCTATTCTTGGTGAGAATGATGTGATTCAAATCGAGATGTTGACGAAACATACTTATTTGGTCAGTACCGTGCAATCAAAAATGGCATGCAATATCCGCTACTGACACTTCTGGAGGATAGATGAGCGTGTTGTGTTCGCTACCTTTCTATCTATAGATAGTGAAAATGCTCACTCCCCAGTCACGGACGTTATCCAACCCCATAACTTTCTCTTAACCTGATATTTACTTTCCTTGCTTTCCTCTTAATCACCTGTGTTTGTAAGACTATTTACACCCCCCTGATTTACTGCTTTTTATACGGAAGTAGGTCGTTACCAATATTACTTCTTAATATCTCTTTTAGGACTTTTCCATGAATGAAGGGAAATTAACTGGTAAATCTTTAGTAGAAGTTTATTTAACTTTACATTGAGAACTATCCTAACAGTCAATGGTTTATTATTCTGTTTTTTTGTTTTATTGTGAATTTTGACTCTGCGTTTGTTTTTTTAACCTACTATTGATCTTGTTCTGCGGTGAGTCCCATATGTTACGCACAATCGGTTTTTTCGCTGATGTCGGCGTAAGAAAAATAGTGTTCTATCTGGTTCGTATAAAAGATGGAGAGGGTGTGGCGAGCGTAAATAAGATTCTATCATTAGAAAAAAACGAGTGTACGGATAAACTGATTCTGGTTTTCGATAATAATGTTTATGTTCAGGAGGCTATTACCGAATTTTTAAGTGAAAAAAATGATTCTGCATATATTATTAGCGTAGTTGACGACATTAATGACCTATTTTATCAAATTGCAATAAATGAAAATGTCGATGCCGTTTTTGTTGCATACAATCCTGTTTGGATGCAAACGCTTCATGCTATTTATAAGCTAAAACATTTTTATCCGGATGTTAAAATTATCGTCTTACTGGATTCTCCTCATTTCCCATCAGTTGTGTTGATGCGAAGTTTCGAGGTCAGCATCATTTTGTCTAAGAAAGATAATCTCGATTGCCTTAATTCGGCCTTGGCATTAGAACCGAGTTCTTGTTATTTGAGTCCGTCGCTTGCAGTACAGATAAATGATAAGCGTATTGATGATATGACAGCACTTGAGCAGATGGATATATTTCTGACACCAATGGAATGCTTTATTTTAGCTGAACTTTTTGGCGAAAAAAGCACGCTGAGTATCGCGAAAGAAAGAGGGTGTAGTGTGAAAACTATTCATCAGCATAAAAAAAATGCACTGGTGAAAATGGGATTCAATAGGCTAGTAGAATTGATCGGTTTGTGCAAAGGGGATGGCTTTTTACATCGAGGAAATGAATCTGCTTTGAATTTACATTAATTTGAGTGATTTTTAATTCGTTATTTTTTATCGTGACTTATATTTTTTAATTTTAATTCCATCTTTTGTATGGCGTTTGCTTATACAAAATCAGTGTACTGACGATACCTTGATTTTTTTTGAGGTGTTTTTATGTACTTTTCGTTATGAGTATCTTACGCATGTGATTATATTTTAGGAGATAAGGTAAATGAAAATTAAGCATATTTCTTCAGCTATTGGTTTAGTTTTGGCGTTATCAAGCGGCGCTGCTTTTTCTGCCGATCAAGGGCAAGGGACTGTTACTTTTAAAGGATCGATTATCGATTCACCTTGCTCTATTACGCCGGAAACGACTGACCAGACGGTAAACATGGGACAGGTTTCTAACAAAGCGTTAGAAAATGGCGGGAAATCGACTCCTCGTCCTTTCTATATTAAGTTGGAAAACTGTGATGTGGCTACCCTGACGGATAAGACCGTCACCACAACGTTCACCGGTACTGCTTCTGCTGCCCAGACGGATAACCTCAGCCTGGTGGGAACCGCTCAAGGCGCAGCCATTGTTCTCACCAATGGCGATGGTACGTCGATTAAGTTGGGTGAAGCTTCTCGACCCACTGCCGTTCAGGATGGCAATAATACTCTGACCTTCGCGGCATATCTGCAAGGGGATGGCGGGACTGCGACCGTTGTTCCTGGTGAGTTTACGTCAGTGGCGAACTTCACTCTCGCTTATCAATAATCCTAATCACGAGTGCAACAACAGGCGCGAAATTCGCGCCTGTTTTACCCAAAGTGATTGTGCTGACAAAAGGGAGTGGGCGTCATGTTGAATATTCAACGTTCTGTTTTTGTGCGTTGCCGGCGAATTCAGGTTTCCGTTGTCCATTGCAAACAAAATATTGGCATATCGGTTACGCCGACAAGTCAAATAATACGCCTCGCTCGTCCATTTATGACCCGATTTAAATGGGATGGCTACCGATGAGGGGATACCGGCATTTCGTAATAAGCCCACTATCAGTAATAGTGGCTCTGTCTGTGCTTGTTCAGCCGTCGGCGTTTGCGGCCAAGGATATTGAATTTAATACCGATGTGCTTGATGTTAAGGATCGAGAGAAAATTGACTTAAGCGAGTTTGTTAAAGCGGGCTATCTTATGCCCGGTCAATATCAGATGGTCGTGCGAGTCAATAAGAATGAGTTGCCGGAACAAAGTATTGTGTTTCTTCCGCCTGAAGGGGATCCGAAAGGGAGTGTTCCCTGCCTGACGCCAGAACTGGTTAAACAGTTCGGTCTGACTGCTACGGCAATGCGTGACGTGACATGGTGGAACGACGGACAATGTCTGAATATTGACTCGATCAGTGGTATGGATACCTATGGCGACCTGGGAACCGGTTCGCTCTATGTGAACATACCTCAAGTCAGTCTGGAATATGTCGCTGATAACTGGGACCCGCCATCGCGTTGGGATCATGGTATTGCCGGGGTATTGCTGGATTATAACTTCAATGCGCAAAGTACTTTCCCTTCGAAAGGGAAAAACACCCAGACATTGAGTGGGAATGGCTCCTCGGGATTTAACCTGGGCCCCTGGCGTTTTCGTGCTGACTGGCAGGGGAATTACGATCACACCACCGGGGAAGCAAACAGTACTCGCAATGATTGGGATGTTAGCCGTTACTATATGTATAGGGCCATTGCCTCGTTGCGTGCCAAACTCACGCTTGGTGAAAGTTATCTGAATTCCAATATTTTTGATAGCTTTCGTTATCTGGGCGCGGGCCTGATTTCTGATGACAATATGCTTCCTCCCAACTTGCGCGGCTATGCGCCTGAAATTTCAGGTGTCGCGAGTACCAATGCCAAGGTAACAGTCAGACAGCAGGGACGGGTATTGTATGAAACGACGGTATCGGCGGGGCCGTTCCGAATTCAGGATTTGAACTCTGCAACGTCCGGTACGCTGGAAGTGACGGTGCAAGAGCAGGATGGCACGACGCGGACTTTTCAGGTGAGTACGGCGAATATACCGTATTTGACCCGACCTGGATTGGTTCGTTACAAAATGGCATTAGGGAAACCATCAGATTATAACCGTAATCATCAGGGGCCTGGTTTTGCCACCGGTGAATTCTCCTGGGGGATCAATAATGGTTGGTCTCTGTATGGCGGTTCTATTTTGGGGGGGGATGATTATAATGCGCTTTCTATTGGGGTCGGGCGTGATTTACTGGACTTTGGTGCCGTATCCGTCGATGCCACGCAGTCCAGAACGAATTTACCACAGCGCGGAAACGTCACGGGTGGGTCCTATCGTCTGAGTTATTCAAAACGTTTTGATGAATATAATAGTCAGGTGACCTTTGCCGGATATCGTTTTGCTGAAAGAAACTTTATGAGCATGTCTCAATATATTGATATGCGATACCGTGGTTTTGAACTGAATAATAATAAAGAGTTATACACCATCACGTTCAACAAACAATTTCCTGAGCAGCGGACGAGTGTTTATTTGAACTATAGTCATCAAACCTATTGGAACCATTCTTCGAACAATACTTATAACTTATCACTATCACGTTATTTTGATATCGGAAATATCAGTAATGCCAGTATGAATATTACCGGATATCGAAATGTATATAACAATATGCGGGACGATGGCGTATTTTTGAGTATGACTATCCCATGGGGTAACACTGGAAGTTTATCCTACGATGGGCAGTATAACCGAAATAATAATTCACATATGGTGGGTTATTACGATCGCGTTGATGACAATAATAGTTATAACGTGAAAGCAGGGTTGGGGCCAAATGGACGTTCTGCGGCCAGTGGGTACTATACCTATGAAGGTGATATGGCCCAAGTGATGGCCAATGTTGGTCACCAAAGTGGGGAATATACCTCGGTGGGGCTTGGGTTGCAGGGCGGTATAACGGCAACGGGACAGGGGGCCGCGCTACACCGCGCCAATGTGATGGGCGGGACGCGCATGATGGTGGATACCGATGGTGTTAGTGGTGTACCTGTCCGCGGCTATGGTGGTGTTAGTCACACGAATATGTTCGGTAAAGCCGTCATTAGTGATGTGAATAGCTATTATCGCAACAGCCTGACGGTTGATGTCAACGAATTAGCGGACAATGTCGATGCGACTCGCTCTGTGGTGCAGGGGACGCTCACGGAAGGTGCGGTAGGGTATCGTCGTTTTGGTGTGATAGCCGGTGAAAAAGCGATGGCCGTGATTAAGTTGAAAGACGGCAGCGCTCCACCATTTGGTGCGACGGTTGTCAACCAGAATCAATATCAGACGGGGATCGTCAATGATAATGGCAGTGTCTGGCTAACCGGTATCAATGCCGGAGAATCCATGAATGTGCGTTGGGGGGGCGTCGTACAATGTACGATTCGTCTTCCTAAACCATTGCCGCCGCTGACGAATAATTTATTGTTGCCGTGCCTCCCCTATTCGGCTAACTAGCATGTGATTAATCTTAATATCACTCAATGATAAGCTTTAATGACGGAGCAGAAATGAAAAGAATGAAACTTCTGACAGGCATGACTGTCCTGACTATCAGTATATTAACCCTATCTCAACAGGTTAATGCCGCTATTGCGCTTGATCGTACCCGTGTTATCTTCGATGGAGAAAATAAATCGATCAGTGTCAATATTACAAATCAGAATAGCGAACTGCCATATTTGGCTCAGGGGTGGATCGAAGATGTCGGTGGTAATAAGATTGAATCGCCGCTGGTTGTATTACCGCCATTGCAACGAGTAGAGCCTGATGCGAAAAGCTTAGTGAAAATTCAGGCTCTTCCAGCGATTAACTCATTGGCACAAGATAGAGAAACCGTATTCTATTTTAATTTACGGGAAATACCGCCAAAGAGTGACAAATCAAATACGCTGCAAATTGCATTGCAAACACGCGTAAAGCTATTTTATCGGCCAAAAGCTATTCAGGTTAGCCAAAACGATTATGCTAATCCATGGCAAAAAAAACTGACGCTGACAAAGGTAGGCGATCGGTATCGAGTGAATAACCCGACGCCTTATTATGTTACGTTGGCGGCAGTAAGGCCATCGGTGAATGCAAAGGATATTGATGGTTTCAATCCCATTATGATCGCGCCAAGGGGGGCGGAAACACTTGAGGTCAATGCCGCTGCATTGGGCAATAGTCCGGTCATCAGCTACATCAATGATTTTGGTGGGCGTCCAAAGTTAATTTTTACCTGTAATGGTGCAAATTGTACGGTGAAAGAGAATCAGCCTGGCTAATAACAAGAGATAAATAGCCCACGTTCTCGCCTTTATCGTAAAGAATAAATGTATTGCTATGGTAGCAACGGGGTTGCCCTATGGCTAAAGGAGGCATACAGCATGTTTTCTCATGGTATTAAAAATTTTTCTAACCCAGTCATTATTGCTTCAGCATTATTATTCATTTTTTGCTTTGATGCCTCGGCATATACATGCCGTAATAAGCAAACCGGGCAAACGTTAAGTGGTGGTAACTCATCGGTTTCCATTCCATTAAGCCGCACGATTAATACAGGCGAGCAGGTCTTGATTGATATTGGGAAATACTATGAGTGTAGAAATGATAGCCCCGCGACCTATAGCGACTATATGTTTACGCAAGCTAATTCATCGACAACGGTTTTATCTTCAGCATTTGAAACCGGCGCTTATATTAAAGGGGGCCGCTATAGCTTTCCACTACCTGAAGTGAACGTTTTTACGTTACCGAAAGGGGGAAGCAACGCGTATACAAGTATTCCTCTGACCATTTTTTATGAAATGAAAGATAACCCAGGTCAATTGGTAAAAATAGCCAAGGGGCAGACCATTGCTACATTAAGACTACATAAATATGCGACGACGACCGGTGGCCCTCAGGATAGACAGTCTTTTACCTGGAATATTATTGCTGATAACGATTCGATTTTTACATCGGGGAGTTGCGAGATCAATGGTGGCAGGAATATTGATGTTGACTTCGGGCAAGTCGCTAAGAGGGAATTAAGTTCCTCCGGAGAATCTAGCAATAACCGACGTCGGGTAGAGGTTCCCTACAAATGTAAAAATCCGGTGAGCATGCCGATCAGTATCACGCTTTCTGCGGATACGGCAGGATTTTCAGCAAATTCAATAAGAACGTCAAATGCTAATCTTGGGGTTCAAATGTATCATGGGAATAGTTTAGTGTCTCCCGGTCAGTCTGTTCATCTTGAATTACAAAATGGTATCGGGAATAGCTTATTTGATTTTGTGTTGGTCAAAAATAGCAGTGGTACGGTGAGTTCAGGGCCATTTACCGGCAATGCCGTTTTGGTCATGAGTGCGGATTAAACGTTTTCTCAAGAAAATAAAACCCGCCCAATAGAAATAGAGTGGGCGGGGAACGGTCACGCGGTCGTGTTGATGTTGCGTCCGATTGCCGGGTTAGCTGGCAGTTGTGGCAATGCCTGAAGCAGGTTAGCGGCGACGGAAGCCTGATTATCCAGGGCTTTTTTCAGTACAAGCGTGCTGGCTTCATTGCGGGTTTGCATGTCACTGAGGCTGGTTGCCAGTGATGCAATCTGTGATACATCCATTAATACGCTCCTCATCGTAGATGGTATAACGGTTGGCATATTGCTACCCATCATACTTCAGGTTGCAGGTGTGCTGATACTTTTAATGTCTCGACCACCATGCTGTCGATGGTGAGTTTGGATCAGTGATATTAGTATCGGCCTCAATGAAATAAACGTTACGCTTCTCTGTTGATATTCGGTCATCACGATGGAAAATCAGAGTAGAACGAGGTTTTAACCTGATTTTGCCGACTTCGTCGTTATTTAGCGCATTGAATTTTCAGTTATCTTCCTTGTGAACCTGGATCAAGATGCCAATGTCTGAAAGATATTGGCAAGTTTTTTGACGGCGACTTCCATTTCCTGCGGCGAATAGGCTGCAAATCCCATGAGAAAACCTGCTTCGGGATTGGCTGTTACATGCAACGCTGTCAACCCCAGCAAATCAATATCAGCACGGCGAGCGGACTCAATCACTAGGTGTTCCGGTATATCCCGAATAAGCACACATGGCATCTGCATTCCACCGACGGGCACCCTAGGTTCGACAAAATCAGAGAGGTATTTTCGTACCAGTTTTGCCAGTACGTCACGACGTCCTACATAAACCCTTCGCATGGTCCGGACATAAGCGCCAAAGTGTCCTCCTTCAATGAAACGTGCCAGCGTTAACTGAGGGATAGGTGCAGAGTGACCATCTAGCAGCGTGCGTATTGCCGACATAGGAGGGACAAGCTGTGGCGGTAGCACCATATAGCCAATGCGGAGACCGGGAAACATTGATTTTGTGAAGGTGCCGATATAAATCGTTCTGTTATAGGTATCCAGACCCTGAACACAAGCGGTTGGGCGTCCTGCATAGTGAAATTCGCTATCATAGTCGTCTTCAATGATCCAGGCTTGCTGCTGATAAGCCCATTCTATGATTGCCAGACGGCGTTCCAAGGTCAGCGTCACCCCAGTCGGAAATTGGTGTGAAGGCGTGAGAAAAACGGCTCTGGCTGGTTGTGTATTATCCCGTAGCTTATCGACCTGTATTCCTTGAGCATCTAGTGGGATAGGAACGCATTCCAACCCTGCTGCTTCAAATGCTTTTTTTGCGCCATAGTACACGGGATCTTCAATAAAGATCCGTTCACCGACATCGAATAACGCAGTGGAACATAAGGCTAGCGCCTGCTGCGAGCTGGTCAATATGAGTATGCGCTCAGGCGTAGCGCAGGCCCCTCGTTCTAAATTAACGTAATCCGCAATGGCACACCGCAAAGAGGCTATTCCTTGTGGATCGCAATGTGTCAGCATTTGAGTGCCATATTCTTTTAGAACCTGCCGTTCCAGGCGTTCCCAGGTCGCGAGAGGAAATGTTCGGGTTTCTGGTACGCCAGGGGAGAATGGGCGTGGCACCAATGTTTCACGTATGCCCCCTTTTCTATGCATGGCGGCACCGCGTTTGCTGAGCTGCAATGGTGCTTTTTGCTGTGTGATATGCCGGTTGTTGCGGCGTACTGATGAAATTTTTGCTTGTTCTGATACAAAACTGCCGCTGCCTACGCGTCGTTGAATAAAGCCTTCTGCGTGGAGTTGATTGTATGCGGCCTCCACGGTATCTCGCGACACACCGAGTGATTTTGCCAGCGATCGGGAGGCTGGCAATGGTTTACCTACGGTTAGAGCACCATGAAGGATCAGGTGCTTTATTGCGCGTTGGATGCGGGCATGGAGTGGTAGAGCATGATGGGTTGGGTCACCTATCCAAGCCTTGACGGATTCGAGTTGAGCATGCTTGAACAATGGGCATGTACCAGATGGAAAAATAGTACAGAAGAGCATACCACTTAATATTGAAAGTGGTACGCATCGCGCTGGGGCTGGACAATGCTCGTATTTAATGATGTGAAGGCGGACGTAAATTGGATGGTACTATGTGTAAAAAGTGGCAGGGATAAACAGGCCATTTAGGGTTAAAAATAATGCACTGTCATCAGGTTAAGAGCTGATCGTGTTGGCGTAAGTAAAAGAAACGTGCCCGTCATGCTTAACCTACCTACTGTTACAGGAGTATTGATATGTATGATAAATTACGCCACCTTCATGAATTTGATCCTGAATTGGCTACCGCAATTCAAAATGAAGAATGTCGCCAGGAAGATCATATAGAGTTAATCGCATCGGAAAATTATGCCAGTCGTTTAGTTATGGCGGTTCAGGATTCCGTCTTCACGAATAAGTATGCCGAAGGGTATCCGGGTAAACGTTACTACAGCGGTTGTGAACATGTTGACGTCGCTGAGTTTTTGGCGATTGAGCGAGCAAAATTGTTGTTTGACTGCGATTATGCCAATGTTCAGCCTCATTCCGGTGCACAGGCTAACGCCGCCATTTTTCTGGCGCTTGCCAACCCAGGTGATACGGTAATGGGGATGAATTTGGCTCAAGGTGGTCATTTAACCCACGGCAACCCTGCTAATTTTTCGGGACGGCACTACAACATTGTTCCATATGGTCTCGATCCTGAAACTGGGATGATTGATTATGAAAAAATGGAGCAAATCGCGTTAGAAACGAAGCCAAAAATCTTGATAGGCGGATTTTCTGCCTATTCACGCTATAAAGATTGGGCCCGTATGCGTTCCATTGCCGATAAAGTGGGTGCGATCTTGTGGGTTGATATGGCTCATGTTGCGGGTTTGGTTGCAGCAGGAGAATATCCGAACCCACTCCCGCATGCGCATGTCGTCACCAGCACCACCCATAAAACGCTACGCGGTCCCCGTGGCGGGCTGATTCTGGCGAAAGGCCAAAGTGAGGCATTTTACAAAAAGCTCAATTCAGCGGTATTCCCGGGTATTCAGGGGGGACCATTGATGCATGTGATTGCGGCAAAAGCGGTAGCTTTTAAGGAAGCGCTACATCCGTCATTCAAGCATTATCAAAAACAGGTTGTTGTTAATGCGAGGGCGATGGCTGCCGTCATCCAGCAACGTGGTTATCCGATCGTTTCCGGTGGTACCGATAACCACCTGATGCTTATCGATCTCTCGACAAAACCTTACACGGGTAAAGATGCGGATCATGCTTTAAGTCAGGTTTATATCACGACGAATAAAAACACCGTGCCTAACGATCCTCGTTCTCCTTTCGTGACCTCTGGTCTACGTATTGGGACGCCAGCCGTCACGTCTCGTGGTTTCAAGGTTGCTGAGTGTGAAGAGTTGGCGGGTTGGTTATGTGACATCTTGGATGCTCTTGAGTCTGGACAGTTTGAAACCGTGGCGGCATCAATTCGGGAAAACGTGGTTTCTCTGTGCCGACGCTTTCCTGTCTATTTACAGTGAGTTAATGAATTTAGCCACCTCTATAGGGAGGTGGTTTTTGACGTTATTCGCTGTATCAGGTCAGATTGTCTGACCGCCCGATACCTCAATACGCTGCGCGGTGACCCAACGATTATCATCATGCAAGAGGCTGGCAACCATCGGGCCAATGTCATCGGGGATGCCAACACGCCCCAGCGCTGTCATGGCGGCGAATTGTGCATTGACATCTGCATTGTCACGTACCAAACCACCACCAAAGTCGGTTTCGATCGCGCCGGGGGCAACGGTGTTTACGGTGATACCACGTGGGCCCAGTTCGCGTGCCATGTAGACACTCAGCATTTCCACCGCGGCTTTTGCCGCCGAATAGGCCGAAAAACCAGGATAGGAGACGCGGGTCAGACCGGACGAGAAATTGATGATGCGGCCGCCGTCAGCCATCAACGGCAGAAGTGTCTGGACCAGGAAAAACACGCCTTTGACATGAACATTAAATAGTCCGTCAAACTGCGTTTCGGTTGTATCTGCCAACAGGGCAAATTCTCCGTGACCGGCGTTGTTGATCAGATGATCGAATGTGTTGCGTCCCCAGACTTCTGACAGTTGAATGCGCAGAGCTTTTGCAAATGTCGGAAAGCTTGCCGTCTGTGCCACGTCAAGCGGAAGCGCGACAGCTTTACGTCCAAAGGTGCGGATTTCCGTCACCACCTCTTCAGCCTGTTCTGCGTTTCCCCTGTAGGTGACGATGACATCGTTACCGCGATTAGCAATGGCGAGGGCGGTGTTACGGCCCAGTCCACGATTGGCACCAGTGATGATGGCGATTTTACTCATAGCATGTCCTTTCTGTGTTGTGGTGGTTTTACGATAGGCTGATTCTGTTCACTCGTATTGCCTAATCCTGGTTATGTTTTGCCTGTTTCTCTTTCTCTTGCCCATTTTTTCGCGGATTAGGGCATAATCTGTGTACAAAATTTGCCTGAAAGGATCCTATGCGCGACACTTTGCTCGATCTTTGCCGACGTTATGCTGATGCTAATGTTGATCACAATGGGGTGGCTGTTACTCCGGTTTCAGGGATGACTGTTGTGCGTGCTCTGCATCCCGGAGAATTGCAGGCAGCCGTCTCTAAACCGCTGATCGCTATTCTTCTGCAAGGGCGAAAACGTGTCATCACGCGTCTTGATCGTTTCGAGTATGGCCCGGGAGAGGCTATGCTGATCGCCGCCGATGTCCCGACGGTTAGTCAGATAACTCAAGCCAGTATCAGCGCCCCTTATTACTCTCTGGTACTGGAACTTGATATTGCCATCTTGCAGGAGCTACAAAGTTCTCTGCCAGCAGAGCAACGATTCACTTCCAGCGTACGTATTGAACCGATTGATGAAGATGTGGCGGATGCTGCTTATCGGTTGGCGCGATTGTTTGGGCAGCATGAGGCGCTGATGGCCTTGGGGGCAGGATTACTGCGAGAGCTGCATTATTGGTTACTTAAGAGTGTACATGGACAAGCTATCCGCGCTCTTGGCGCAGTTGACAGCCATGCTGCTCGGATCAGCCGTGCGGTCGCTATCCTGCGTAAAGATTTCATGAGGACGATAAGAGTCGAGGAGCTTGCCGAGGCGGCGGGTATGAGTGTGTCGGTGTTCCACCAGCGTTTCCGGGCAATCACTACGCTTTCCCCTCTACAGTTTCAGAAACAACTCCGTTTAATTAATGCCAGACAACTGATGTTTGCTGATGGGGTCGGCATCGCACAGGCGGCTTATGCCGTCGGCTACGTCAGTATCTCGCAGTTTACTCGTGAATATGCTCGTATGTTTAATGTTCCCCCCGGGCGTGATGTCCGTATAACAAAAATGACCCGTTGATATGAATAGAAAAAGACAGTGTTACGGTGTTGATCGAGGAAAATAAAACAACGTTTAATCGTTAAATTATATCAATATCACCGATGCGACGAATAATAACTTACCAATAGAATGGCTGATTAACTGTGGGGGAGTAGGGCTAGCATCTTATTCATTTAAATTGATACATAGCCCTACCATACCAGCATGATATATTTTTAACGTACGATATGTTTGATGACGTATTCCTTTTGGAACGCTCTTTTTATTCGCTAGCTGATAATAAAGACAAAAGAATACCCTAAGGCACCTTTAGGTCTTATTTATAACACGTGCGGGTTCTTTTGGTTATTCTTCAGGTAAAGGTTTATCTTTCGTTTCTGGTAAGAATGGTAATACCGCAATCCCGATAAGCAGGACGAAGCTAACCATGATTCCACCCATCCGGAATGCCTCAATATTCCCCCCTAGATTCCTTGTGACTATGCCGATGGTAAAGGGCGCCGTCGCAGCTAAAAGCCTGCCGAAATTATAGCAGAAACTGGTTCCGGTGCTGCGAAGACTTGTTGGGAAAAGCTCGGGCAAATAAATAGCATAAACGCCAAAGACTGAATATTGACCAAATCCCATTAATGGCAACATCCAATATATTTGATTAATATCTCTTAAATAATTAAAGACCATCACTGTTGTTAAAAATGACAACAATAATGATATCGCAAATGCGATGCGGCGTCCTTTGACTTGGGCAATTTTTGCGAGTGTGAGCATGCCAAAGAACCCACCCACGTTCTGCAATAATAGACCAAGAGAACCCCAATAAGATTTTTCATTTGCAATGGCTTCTGGTGTTAAACCAGATGATGCCAAGTGGATATCAATAATGGAACGAACGATTTTAGGGTGAAAGTTTCCGATCCCCCAGAGACCAATAATACCCGCCGAACAAAGGATCAAGCCTAACCATGCATGCTTTTTCCAGACGGGGTGAGAAAGTAAATTTTTATAGGATCCAAATTTAATGCCCTTAAGCTCACCTTCAGCACGTGCTTTTACCCATTTTTCGGGTTCTTTCATTTTCAGAAAGAAGGGAATTAGGCAAAGTGCAGGAAACGCACCCACCAGGAACATGGCTTGCCAAGCCTGAAGATTGAAAGGAATGGAATGATAGATAGCAAGAAAGCCAATACCCATTCCAATGAATCCAGCAGAAATGTTACCTAGAGAAGATAACGATTGTAACATTCCCAGCGCTGGCGCTCTTGTTCTGTCCGGCACAGAGTCTGAGACCAGAGAAACGGCTAACCCAAATACTCCGCCGACCCCCAACCCGGTGATAAAACGATAAAAACAGAAATCAATAAATCCTGTTGAGAATGCACTAAATCCGGTACAAACCGCATACATCATTACGGCAATCATCAACATACGGACTCGACCGTAACGATCGCCTAACGAGCCTAAAATTAACCCCCCGATAGCCCAGCCAACGAGGAAAACTGACGTTGTATAAGGCGCATATTCGGTCGCTAATGCAGGGCCAACAAGATGTTCCATTGCTCCGTCGCGAGCTAAATTAAATAATTGTTGATCAAGGCAATCGATCAACCAGGCGAGCGATGCAACGGTAAAGGCAAGCCAATGATAACGATTAAATACGCGCCACCAAGGTAATGAATGACTATCTGAATGGATAGTGGCCGTTTGTTCTTTATTGTTCATTAATATTCCCCTTTGCGAAAGGATGGATATCAGGGATAACCATAAGACCGGTGTTGGCAGACTGATAAATACCCTGAACGATAGCGACAGTATTTCTGGATTCGACTGCATTAATGGAAAGCGGTTTGTTTAATAAAATCGCCTCAATCATTTCTTTTATTTGTTGTGTATGACCTGCTATGCCTATCTGGTCTGGCGCCGATGCACCAGATTTTGATTCCTCTTTATTCATTTGATGGATTTCAATATCTTCTGGAAAGGAGGTTTTAAAATCCCAGCGGACGATACGGTCATCCTCAATGATTACTGAACCTAATTCACCGCATATTTCAATACGGCGTTCCCATCCTGGATAAGCGGCGGTTGTTGCTTCAAGAATACCCAGTGAACCATTTTCAAAAAGGAAACTGGCGCAAGCGGTATCTTCTGTTTCGATGTGTGTGTGTACCGCTTTTGTTTTGAAAGCAAAAAGCTGTTTGGGTATGCCAGCAAACCAGTGTAATAAATCTATTGCATGAATCGCCTGATTCATAACGGCTCCGCCGCCATCTAGCTTTTGTGTTCCTTTCCAACCGCGATAATATTGATTATCCCGATGCCATTTGACGTAAGCACTGCATAAACAAAGCCTGCCGAAACGTCCTTGATCCAATGCATTCTTTACTGCACGAGCTCCGTTACCGAAGCGCGCCTGGAAAATAGCAGAAATAATCACGCCAGCCTTATTTGCTGCTTCAAGCATTGCATCAATTCGCTCTATAGTAATTTCTAATGGTTTTTCGACAATAATATGCTTACCTGCTGCGATGGCGTCTAAAGCCGGCTCAAGATGCGCGCCACTCGGTGTAACAATACATACAACATCTAAATCTGGTTGTTTTAAAAGATCGCTAAGTTGGCTCGTATAGAATGAGATATCATTTTTTTGAGCAAAATTTTTGGCTTCTTCTTCATTCAATCCACAAACACCAATGATACGGGCTGGATGTGTTTTCGATGCCTCCTGAATCGCTTTCGCATGATATCCTGCAATCATACCTACGCCGACCAAACCGAACCCGATTGGTCTTTTATTTAACATATTCATTTTACTTCTCCACATTGACGTATCTGATTGCGACTTGTTGTGCTTTTAAGGCTAGTTCGCAAACTTTAAAACAATACTTCTGGCTCATTGCCGTCTCAGTACGATTAAAAATATCCGATGCCAGGTCTGTGTAATAAGGTAAATCAGCCTTTGAACAATCGAAGTAAAAACTCCCTTTGTTATTAACCATGAATAGATGTTCTTTCCCTGGGCGACCACTGATATCAATATATTTTCGAATCTCGATATAACCATCCGTCCCCATTATTGTTAAACGTCCATCTCCCCAGGTATCCAATCCGTCTGGGGTAAACCAGTCTACCCTGATATATCCTCCCAGTTTTCCATGGCGAAGAACGATTTCGCCAAAATCTTGTAATCCAGGATATTGAGGATGATTTAAGTTATCGAAACGAGCGCTAACAATTTCAGCGTCATTAGCACCGGTGAAATGTAAAAACTGCTCTATTTGATGCGATGCAATATCGACAAGAATGCCACCATAGGCTTCAGGTCTAAAAAACCACTCCGGACGTGTAGCGATATTTAATCGATGCGGACCGACTCCGAGTGTGTGAAGTACCTCACCAATTTCTCCCTTTTTAATGAGATCTGTAGCGGTCGAAACCGCTCGCACTTCAAAATGCTCAGTAAAATTTACAGAATAAATTCTTTGTGTTTCTTGCTGAGTTTTCATTACCCTATCTAATTGTTCAAAACTAATTACGCCGGGCTTATCTACCATAACATCTTTATTATGACGCATCGCTTCAATGGCAATGTCTGCACGGTCACAGGGAATAGCGGCACTGATGATTAATTGGATTGATTCATCTTCCAATAATTGCCGTTTATCCAATGTACGTGGAATTTGAGGGAACCGCTTAGTAAATCCCTCCTCTGTGACGGCGGGGCCACATTGGTAATAGCCAGCACATTCTGCGCCGATATCAAGCAAGCTCTGAACCTGATCAAAAATGTGACGATGATCAATCCCGATTACGCCGAAGCGTAGTTGCGGATAGCTATTCATTATCATTCTCCTGTATAATCTAATGATGTTTATCATTCTGTTTAATACTGTCTCTGACAGAAGATAAAAGCAGAATGTTTAATCAGTTTTTTTGGTTTATTCTCTGCCGGATTATTTAACCTATGAAAAGCAAACAAAATATAACTATCAAAGATATTGCAAAACATGCTGGTGTTTCTGTTTCTACGGTTTCCCTTGTATTACGTAATAGTCCGCTTGTTGCAGACAAAACGCGTTTAAAAGTCCGTCAGATTATGACCGATCTGGATTATGTCTATGATCGAAGTGCGTCCTCATTACGCTCTCAACGCAGTGGCGTGATTGCACTTTCAATTAATGAATTATCTAACCCTTACTTTGCAAGACTCGCTTCGTCGGTAGAGCAGGCATTCCACCATCGAGATATGACGATATTCATGTCTGATGTTCGTGAAGATACGATACGCCAAACTCAATTTATTGAGAAAATTCGAGAACACAAAATTGATGGTTTGATCCTTTGTCCTGTACATAATACGGACCCAGTCCAACTCAAAAAGCAACTTGATAGAGCAAAACTGCCTTGTATTTTGATTTCGCGAAATTTGAATGAAAGCGGGCTTGATTATGTTGGTTATGATCATAAAAAAGGCATTTATTTGGCGACAAAACATTTGCTTGAATGTGGGCACAAACGTATATCGTTTATTGGCAGTTGCAAAACGACGTGGGTTGGCAATCAACGCCTTCAAGGTTATAAACAAGCAATCGATGAATTTAATGGAACATTTAACCAGGATTATATTATTGAGGGCGAACTTACGCGTCATGCCGGAATAGACATGATCAAACATGCTTTGGCGTTGACTCCACCGCCAACGGCCGCCGTATGCGCTAACGACCTGGTTGCATTCGGTGTCATGCTGGGCCTTCGCCGCATGGGGATCGAGCCAGGTAAAAACTTTGCGGTGACTGGAAATGATGATATCCCCGAGGCTGCGTTGTGGCTTCCCGATCTCACCTCTGTCGCTGCTGATTTTGATAAAATGGGGGAAATTGCCGCTGATATGTTGCTTCAGCGTCTGCAAGATCCTGATTATCCACAGCAATGTGTCAATGTTCCTATTCATCTCAATATCCGCGCGTCTTCAAGATAACTATGTGCAATGCCACAAAAGTTGAACTAAGCATTAAGAGGTAATGAAGCCATAGTAATGGATAAAAACGATCTGAAATGTAAGAGCACTCACAAATTTAGAACGTTCTAAATTTTGTGTCGCAATTCTAAAATGACGTGTAAATCTCTTCGAAAACAACCTCAATTATTTTTAAAGCTATTCTAATCTATTGATTGTAATGATTTAAATAGAATTTCTTGTACCAAGATTCTCTGCTGGCATTTCTGCTCTGAGGCGTGAATGCTTCAGCGAGGAAATTTTGTTTTTGGATGGAGAGACGGCAGGATAGTGCTATCGAAAATGATGGATTCTTCCTGAAAACTCAGATTGGTTTTTCTCTATCAGAAAAAATGATTTTCCGGGAATGAATTGTTGGAAATGTAGAGAAAATGGAGTTTCTTTTCGGGTAAGCTCTATACATACGTTGGCATGAAGCGCGTTAATCAGCCTAATGACTCAGGATGCATTGCTATGGTAGATACGACCATTCCGCGGTTACCGCATGATCCACATATGTGCCGTAGTTACGATAAACAAACAAGAAGCCCACTTGCTCTGTATTCTGAGTCTCAGAAGATGGATATCGAACTGCGAGCGCCTCTGGCTATGACATACAGCCACTGGCACGGGCAGATAGAAGTTAATATCCCTTTTGATGGTGATGTGGAATACCTGATCAACGACGAAGTGATTCGAATCAATCAGGGACACATCGCGCTGTTTTGGGCATGCACCCCTCATCAGCTTACCAATCCTGGTTGTTGCAAGCAGATGGCTATATTTAATCTTCCCATGCACCTCTTTTTGTCATGGCCGTTGGATCGTGAACTGATTAATCACGTAACCCATGGGATGGTTATAAAGTCACTGGCGGTGCAGAAGATTAGTATTATTGAGATTCAGCGCTGGCAGCATGAACTGGAAAGCGATAATACACATATCCGCCAGTTGGCGATTGATGAGATCGCATTGATGCTAAAACGCTTTAGTCTTTCAGGCTGGCATCCGGTTTCCGTACATAAAACCCCCCAGCCTCATAAAAACGGGACATCGCGGCATGCTCAGTTTTATGTAAGCCAGATGCTGGAATTTATCGCAACAAACAGTGATAAACCGATGACGGTAAATACCATCGCAGAACATGTTAAATTAAACCCTAATTATGCGATGGGTATTTTCCAGAAAGCTATGCAACTTACAATAAAACAGTATATTACTACGTTGCGTATTAACCATGTCCGGGCTCTTCTTAGTGATACTGACAAGACTATTCTTGATATCGCTATGCTTGCTGGGTTTAATTCCAGTAGTCGTTTCTACTGTATCTTTAAAAATCATGTCGGTATGCCGCCAAAGCAATACAGGAAATTGAGTCAGGAACGGCGGCTTCATTTGCCTTAATATGGGTGTATGTAAATTAAAAATAAATAAGAGTGTGTAATGTATTTGCTGTAAAAATAATATGTTTAATGAGTGAAATACTATTGCTATTACTATAGATACACTCTAAATACTTCGAGTCGCATTAAGATAGCACGGCAGGAGAGGGGAAAACTCGTTCGGGACGAATCTTTTCGGCCAATGCGCAAGCAATTTGACGTATGACGAGTATATCATCATTCATTGAAATGAATCCTGTCTGTCATGCATGTAATTAATTGGGAATGGATATGAATTCAAAAGATTGTTACCCTATAAAAAAACGGCGTCCTTCATTTTTCTGGTCGCTGTTTCCTATGGTCATTATGCTTGGTGCTATTAGTATTGGATACTTTGTTTTCAATATTCGTGCTGAACCAATGATTCTGATGGGAACCGCGGCAGCTTCGTTTGTTGGAATTGCATATGGTTATACCTGGAATGATATCTTAAAATCTATTTGTAATAAAATATCAGAAGCATTACCTGTTATTTTAATTGTTGCAAGTATTGGCTTTTTAATCGGGTCATGGATGGTGTCAGGTACGATACCAATGATGATTTACTATGGTCTTGAAGTCATTAATCCGCAATATTTCTATATTTCCGCATTCTTTTTAGGGGCCTTGATTTCCGTCTGTACGGGGACGTCGTGGGGATCGATTGGCACGATCGGCATTGCGATGATCGGTGTGGCTATTGGACTTAATGTGTCGTTACCTCTCGCGGCCGGGGCCATTGTTTCGGGATGCTGGTTTGGTGATAAGTTATCTCCGGTATCAGACTCTACGAATATGGCAGCACTGGCAGCTGGCGTGAATTTATACTCACATATTGGTCATCTGCTTTGGACAACCGTACCGGGGTTTATTTTATGTTGTATTGTTTATTCATACATGGGGTTAAATATTGATTCTTCAGGTAGTACGCCTGACTCCATTACTGTTCTAATGACATCAATTGCGGAAATATATCATTTTAATATCCTTCTCATTTTGCCTCCGCTGATTGTTCTTTACGGGTCGCTCACGAAAAAACCACCTGTGCCAATGCTCTTTCTGTCTACTCTGGTCTCGATGATTTTGGCTCTCGTGTTTCAGACTTTTTCGTCATCCTCCGTTGGAGAGGCTGTTGTTAGCGGGTTTAAGTTAACCATGGCTGATGGCGTTGATGTGTCTGCGCTTTCTTCAGAGTTACCCCGTCTGTTGGAGCGTGGTGGCGCAATCTCTATGTTTAGCAGCTTTGTCACTGTTTTTAGTGCATTTAGCTTCGCTGGTGCAATGAGTGCAACGGGGTCACTCCATACTGTGATTCAGGCTCTGACAAAAGGGGTTAAATCAACATTCAGATTAGTATTAACTACTATTTTGACTGCAATGACTATCTGTGCTTGTACCGCGAATGGTACTTTACCACTGCTATTGTGTGGCGATGCATTTAAGGAAGAATACAAAAGAAGAGGGTTGGCGACAAAAAACCTGTCACGAACAACTGAAGATGCGGGTACCGTTGTTGAACCGATAATCCCCTGGTCCGCTTCTGGTGTTTATTGTGCGACGATGTTGGGTGTCGCGACGCTGGATTACCTTCCATGGGCTATATTATGTTACAGCGGCGTTATTTTTGCATTATTATGGGCTGCAACCGGAATTGGTATTTCCCGCTATGAAGCTAATGACGATCCTGAGCATGTGATAGAGCATTAATTTATATTATTTCTTATTCAAATGTATTTGTTGTAAATGGAGTCGTAATGCTTTTATTTGATGACGTTGTGGTTCGTGATCCGATTTGTCGTAAGTACGGGCAGATGAAGCAAATGTTCGGGACAGAGGAGATATTACCGCTATGGATTGCTGATATGGATTTTAAAACGCCAGCGCCTATTATTGATAGCTTGATTTCTGTCTCTTCACAATTAATACAGGGCTACAATATGGATTATCCTGGCTGGAGGGAATCGGTTGTCGGCTGGTATAAGATGCGGTTCGGGACAGAGGTTAATGAGGAGTGGTTACACTTTATCCCTGGAGTAATAAAATCCGTGGTTTTATCTGTGATGGCACTGAGCAAACCGAATGATAATATTTTAACCTGCACACCGATATATGATCCTTATAAGAATTTGATTCCTGGCAGCGGCAGGAATTTAATTCAATCTCAGCTCATCGAGAAAAATGGAACCTATGAATTTGACTGGAATGACTTCAGGAATAAGCTAAAAATGTCCAGTGTTTTTCTATTCGTTTCACCACATAATCCCGGAGGTGTGGTGTGGGATCAGGAGACGCTCTCTAAGGTGAAACATTATTGTCATGAAGAGGGCGTTATTATTGTGTCAGATGAAGTTCATTGTGATCTGACTTTACCAGGAAAATGTCATATCCCCTTTTTCGCCATCGATGATATTGTGGATAGTGAGGCTATTGTATTAACTTCGATCGGTAAGGCATTCAATGCTCCTGGTGTCCAGGGAGGCATAATGATTATCAAGAATAAGAGATTACGAGAAAAACTTTATGGTTTCCTTGATAATTGCTACCTTGCTGAAACGAATTATTTACAGCAAGCGGCTATCTATTCAGCTTATACGCAGTGCGATAGTTGGTATCAACAACTACTAGTTTATTTATCCGCTAATGTCGAATATGTCAAAAATGAGATAAAACAAAACTGTCCCAAAATCTCAGTAATCTATGGTGGTGCCTCCTATTTGCTTTTCTTGAATGCCAAATCGATGGGATTGAGTGATGAAGCTCTGGCGTCTTTTTTCATCAATGATGTAAAGCTAGGGCTTTCTCCAGGGATACAGTATGGTGCCGGGGGAGAAGGGCATATGCGGATAAATATCGGATGCCCCCGTTCTATATTGGTTGAGGCAATGGAAAGGCTTAAAGTAGCTTATTTAAAATTTTATCACTAATGGATATTTACAAATGGCGCTAATTCACAGAGGCCAATAAAATGTGTAATTCTAGTAAATATAGATGGTTAGTGGCGTGAAGCTCAGTTCAGAGAGACCGTCGGGCAAGCGCTAAATGCCAGCTTTTTCCCCTTTCCGCCGAAGCGGTCTAAAGATGCCAGAGCTTGAAACCGTTAGGTTTAATTAGCAGGTACAGACCCTGCGCGTCGCTGAGTTTGTAAGGTTTATCGAGCGGCTTGGCGTTGCGGATGGCGGTATCAGTCAGAGGCATTGCGGGGGCTCCGTAGTTTATCGAACCGACAGGCCCCCAAAAACTACGGATGTCAAAAAATCTGGTAGTACCTTGAGGTACTCCAGATTTTCATCAACTCACTGATTTTTCTATGTTCCCGGACGTATAGGAACGTCCCAAAACAAAAATATGGTGCCCGGACTCGGGATCGAACCAAGGACACGAGGATTTTCAATCCTCTGCTCTACCGACTGAGCTATCCGGGCAACGGGCTGCATTTAACCGTATTGGCCGTATGCCGTCAACGGGTTTCTGTCACAAACCAGAGAGCTTGCTTTATTTTCAGGCAAAATGCCATTTTGTTGATCTTTTTTTCCATCGGAATGGTTAGTTTTTACGAGCATTATGGGATTACGATTAGGGGGGAGTAGCTCTGTTGTAAAAGGTCATTTCCCACTAATTGAATTTGATAAAAAAGAATGCCAATATTGCGCGGTTTTAACTCACGGTTTATTTTGGTTCTTCATTCACCTGTGGCTAAAGAGGGCTGCTGATATGTCGGATTCACTGTTCATGGTGCAAGGTTTTTGTACCAGACTGCCGATGATGTCATGGTGCGTTGCTCGTTTTAGCTGTTCTGGTTGTACATTTTTTCGTCTATCTTCCTTCCTTTTCACCATGCGGTGAGGCGTTCGTTCGCTCACTGTTAGGCATGAGTAAAAATAGAGTGCGACTCTGCTTTTACTGATGTCTATCGGATGGTGCTGGCTCCAGTTTTTCCATTCTTGGCCTACAGTTTACCTGTAGGGATCATACGCTTGTCGTTATTGATTGACATTGTGATGGACCGGGATAGTTATCCCTGAACGGTGTCTTTCAGACACGTACTCTTACCCTTAACCGTTTGGGTTTGGTTACATGAAACAGTTAAAGATTGCGGCGAATGCAGCGGTTGCCACCCGTTTAATCACAACGCGCGAGATTGTCGCGTTGAGTCAGACTGACTTCACCGATGTGGCAGTCGTTGTGGTATCTATTGAAGAAGCGCGTAGCGGTATTTTATCAATATTGCAGCATACGGGCTTCACTATTCCGGCGTTTGTTGTCAGGAATGATGATTCAAATTCATTGTCTGAAGAGTTGCCGACAGAGAGTGAGTGGTTACTATTAGATGAAAACGGCGAACATGCTGAGGCGTTGGAACGTGCAGCACAAGGCTATCAGGACACGCTGCTCCCCCCGTTTTTTGATACCCTGACCAAATATGTTGAGATGGAAAATACGACCTTTGCTTGTCCGGGGCACCAAGGCGGCCGGTTTTTCCGTAAGCATCCGGCTGGTCGGCAATTTTTGGATTTCTACGGTGAGAATATTTTTCGTTCGGATATCTGTAATGCTGATGTGAAGCTAGGTGATTTATTAATCCATGAAGGCGCGGCAAAAAAGGCACAGAAGTTTGCGGCTCGTGTTTTTAACGCCGATAAAACCTATTTCGTGTTGAACGGCACGTCCTCTGCAAATAAGGTGGTGACGAACGCGTTATTGGCGAAGGGTGACCTCGTATTATTTGACCGCAACAACCATAAATCCAATCATCATGGCGCATTAATTCAGGCTGGTGCGACACCCATTTATCTTGAAACCGCGCGTAATCCTTTTGGTTTTATTGGTGGGGTTGATGCGCACTGTTTTGATGAGGCGTATCTACGTCATTTGGTGCGTGAAGTCGCACCAGAAAGGGCCGATGAAGCACGTCCTTTTCGTCTGGCGGTGATCCAGCTTGGCACTTACGATGGCACAATCTATAACGCTCGCCAGGTGGTGGATAGTATTGGGCATCTGTGTGATTACATCCTGTTTGACTCTGCGTGGGTGGGATACGAACAGTTTATCCCAATGATGGAGCAGTGTTCGCCGCTGCTGCTGGAGTTAAACGAGAACGATCCCGGCATCTTTGTGACTCAGTCTGTGCATAAGCAGCAGGCGGGTTTCTCACAAACGTCTCAGATACATAAAAAAGATACGCACATCAAAGGACAAAAGCGTTTTTGCAATCATAAGCGATTCAACAATGCATTTATGCTGCATGCTTCCACCAGTCCGTTTTATCCCCTGTTTGCCGCATTGGATGTGAATGCCAAGATGCATGAGGGCAATGGTGGACGTCGCCTGTGGCTGGATTGTGTCAAACTCGGTATTGATACGCGTAAACAACTTTTATCGCGTTGTACACTATTTAAACCATTTATTCCGACTAGGGTGGCAGGGCAGCCTTGGCAGGCTCATGATACGGATGTCATTGCACATGATGTTCGTTTTTTTAACTTCGAGCCGGGTGAGAAATGGCATGCATTTGATGGGTATGCTCAGGATCAGTATTTTATCGATCCCTGTAAATTGTTGCTTACCACGCCCGGTATTGATGCGATTAGTGGCGATTACACCGAATTTGGTATTCCGGCGACGATCCTTGCCAACTATCTGCGTGAGCACGGTATCATCCCTGAAAAATGCGACATGAACTCGATTCTGTTCCTGCTAACGCCAGCGGAAGATGGCGCAAAAATGCAGGAACTGGTGAATGCGCTGGTTCATTTTGAAACGCTGATCGCTCGTGATGCACCGCTGAGTGAAGTTCTGCCCAGCCTGTATCAGAAATACAAAGAGCGCTACCGCGGCTACCGATTGCGTCAACTGTGTCAGGAAATGCATGATTTTTATGCCCGACACCACGTGAAAGATCTGCAAAAAGCGATGTTCCGCAAAACCGAGTTTCCATTTGTGGCGATGTTGCCGCAGGATGCTAACAGAGAGTTTGTGCGTGGGAATATCGAACTGGTGCCGATTGCTGAAGCAGAAGGGCGCATTGCGGCAGAGGGGGCATTGCCGTATCCGCCGGGTGTGCTGTGCGTGGTACCGGGTGAACACTGGGGCGGAGCGGTACAGCGCTATTTTCTGGCTCTGGAAGCTGGGATTAACCTGCTTCCAGGATTCTCGCCTGAGTTACAGGGCGTTTATAGCCAAACTGAAGAAGATGGCAGCAAACGGCTTTACGGCTATGTGATCGCTCAATAAAAAACACACAGGCCCAGTTTTTTACATTGGGCCTGTCATCGGACATCTGCGATATTATTTTTGTTGGTTTGCCGCGTCTTCTTCCGCCTGACGTAAGATGGCTTTGGCGACCCACTGCGTGACATCCTGAATACCGTTTTCATCTAAATTCCAAATATCTTTCAAAACCAAAAAAACTTCTGAACCATAAATCAGCGATAGCGCATGAATGACGCGTTGCTGTGCTTCGGCGGAAATTTTCCCCGTCAAGGGTTCCACCGCGATTTTAAGTAGCCGTTTACGGTTGCCGCGTTCTAATTTCTCCGTGATGATGCGATTAGAGCGGTGATTAGCCCATTGCTGAAGAGAAAGTTGCAATGCGGCGCGTAAAGCACCTTCATGTTCAAACATGCGTGGATAGGCAAACTCTAGCAGTTCGGCGACTCTCTGTTTGGCGTCTGGTTGAGTGGGGTGCCATGAGAGGACTGGTCCCAGACTTTCTCCCACCACGGCGGAAACCAAGGCGCTTTGCGTGGGAAAATAGCGATATGCTGTCGCTCGAGAAAGTTGCGCGGCGCTGGCAACGTCAGTGATTGAAGGGAAAATCCCCTGATCGAACATGTTCATTGCCGTATCAACGAGCAAACGGCGGGTTTTTGCTCGCGTTGATGTTAGTTTATTATTATTTTCAATCACATAGGCCTCATCGCTTTTTCAGGTTGAGCGTAGAAAAATCATTCTGTCGACTATAGCAAAATGCGGCATTATTGTGCTACTTCAAGCTTTTTAAACAAAAATGAGAAAGCGTTATATTCCGTGAAGCCTTAGAGGTTATTCGGATAAAGAGTCGCTATATTCTTTATATTCCACCGTCTCAATCTGGTTTAAAAATTATTTATTTTTAATTTGTAATAACCAATGCAGGTATCTGCCGTTTATTGTGTTGGTCTTTGGTGAGAGTCATTGCTATGGAAAAGGAAGTGGGTTGTGTCTACATTGCTGCGACATCCGATACTAAGGCTGAGGCTCAGTATTATATTCGCGATTTAATTTCGTCAATCGGTTTAAAAACGGTGACGGTAGATCTTTCAACGATGTCGCCAGTTTTGACATCGTTGGTTGAGTGGTCGGCTGATATTGGTGCCGACGAGGTGGCTGCTTATCATTTTCAGGGAGCTGATGCTGTCTTTTGCGGTGACAGAGGGCAGGCAATTAATGCAATGGCGGTGGCGTTTGAACGTTTTATCTTGTCGCGTCATGATATTGCCGGACTTATTGGTCTCGGTGGGTCTGGCGGTACGGCGTTAATCACGCCAGCAATGCAAGCCTTGCCTATCGGTTTGCCGAAGTTAATGGTATCAACGATGGCTTCAGGTGATATTGCCGGTTATATCGGTGCCAGTGATATCAGCATGATGTATTCCGTGACGGATATTGCGGGTTTAAATCGGATTTCTCGTCAGGTATTGGGTAATGCGGCGCATCAGATTGCTGGCGCGGTGAAATTTCGTATTCGGGAAAATCATAATGACAAGCCCGCTATTGGTCTGACAATGTTTGGCGTCACTACGCCCTGTGTCCAGGCGATTAGTCATGCATTGAGAAATGAGTTTGATTGTCTGGTATTTCACGCGACCGGAAGTGGTGGCAGAACGATGGAGAAACTGGTTGAGAGTCGTTTGTTATCCGGTGTGCTTGATCTCACGACAACGGAAGTGTGTGACCTGTTATTTGAGGGGGTTTTAGCTTGTAGCCCGGAGCGTTTTGATGTCATAGCCCAAACAAAAGTGCCATATGTCGCTTCCTGTGGCGCACTGGATATGGTGAATTTCAAGGTGCCCGCCAGCATACCGGCAAAGTATGCCGATCGCTTGTTTTACAACCATAATGCTCAGGTCACATTAATGCGTACTTCCGTAGCAGAGAACATCGCTATGGCGCATTGGATCGGCGAGAAGCTCAATCGCTGTGAAGGTGAAGTGCGATTTTTGATCCCAGAAGGTGGCTTTTCTGCATTAGATGCACCGGGCCGGGCTTTTTGGTATCCCGACGCTCGGGAGGCTTTTATTCAGACATTGGAATGTGTCGTTAAAAAAACAGAAAAACGGCAGATTATTCGTTTGCCATTTCATATTAACGATCTTTTATTTGCTCATGCCGCGATTGATACATTTAGGTCATTATTTAGAGTATAACCAAGAAAATAGAGCCAACGGATGTTAGCTCTATCTCATCGTCACTTTTAAACCACCGCGTTAAAATATACCTTCAAACGGGTTCCAGCTTTTGCTGTTCTGCGTTTCTTTCAGATAGTAGGCGTAGTTAGCGGTGCATGCCCAGATGGCACTGAAAATAAAGCCGATGGGGGTGTTCATCTGTTCGGGAAGCGTAGCGCCAACCATGTATTCAATAAGTGCGATAATAAGGTTGGCAACAATGGCAATACCTAATATCGCCAGATTTTTTCGCCATAACCCAATAACAAAAAAATATATTGGGCCAAAAAAGAAGGCAATTATGTTACCTCGAATTAAAATTCTTTGAGAAAAGCTGAGTTTTTTACATTCAGCATGATAGGCCTGTGTACTTGGTCCGCCAAATTCCTTATAAAATGCGAAGCGCTTTTGCCATTTCTCTGGATATTGTTTCTCTACGGTGTTTTCCATAACGGGTGTTTCCTCTTATGTCGTCAATAGTATGGTATTCATGTATTGCGGCAAAGATTCTACCGTTTGCTCTTTCTTACTGCTACCGTAAATTTTATTTTTCTTTTTTAATTAACTTGGGATAATTGGTTGTGTCTTCAGATAACCTGTTTTTAGATAACTGTTTTTCAGCATAATAATCTGATGGCGCAGCGCAACCGGAATAACCGATCGCGCTGCGTTCAGCGAATTAACGACGATAATTCTTCTGTGCCGTATTCACTTTATACAGATAGCGGCGAGATTCGCCTGACGGGTGTTTAGTTGTCAGCGTTTGGTAGACATCACTTGGCGACATGTTGTTGATAATGCCTACCGCCCGTTCCCGATCGCTGGAAAAAACGCGCAACACGCTGCCTGCACCGCCGTTATAAGCGGTGATAACGGCATAGCGTTTCGACGTCGGGTTTTCAATTCCTGCCAGATAGCTGTTCTTGAGAATTGACAGGTAAGCGGTGCCGGCGTCGATATTGTTTTCTGGATCGAATAGATAACTGCGGCTAGGCTGGCCCCATTTCCCTTTCATTTTGAAAACATCACGCCCTGCGCTGTGTTGTACTACCTGCATCAGACCGAGCGCATCAGAACGGCTGACCGCATAAGGGTTGAAGCTGGATTCTGTCTGCATGATCGCCAGAATCAACGACTCTTCAATACCGTAGCGTTCTGCGGCTTTACGCACCAGCGGCAGATATTTATGCGCTCGTTTGTCCAGATGGTTAGGCACTAGTTGGATTGTGACAGACCAGATGACATGCAATCCAGACGTTCTTTTTTGCAGGCGACTCTGGAGCAGATAATCGGCAAAACTGGCCGCTCTACCTTCCCAACGGATAGGTTGTCCTGTGTTATCCAGTACCTGACCATACAGCATGGGTTCCCGACTGATCTGAATATCATTGGCATCGGAATAAAGATCGGTGTTGGTGGCGTCATCCCCCATTAGCAGGGTGGTGATGATCGCCTGACGCAGGCTGGCAACCGAGTTAGTCGCTGAAATGGTTTCAATGGTGATCGTGCCCGCGTCAAAATTAATGTGGCTACGTGTCTGATATTGGTCGGTGTATTTTACGTAATCTTTTGGCCCGGCGATCAGCACTTCATTCATGCCCCAAATATTCTCAATGTTGTGGGCAAATTGCCCCATCAGAATATCGAACGCATTGGTGTCCTTGATAAATTCTTCGTTGTTTGTGCTGCTTTTGTTCCCTGAACAGGAAACCAGCAACGGTGCGATAATCAGTAGCGCTAAAATTTTCTTCATATAAAAAGCCGTGTCGGAATAAAGACGTAACAGGGTCTTCAGACCCTGCGGTATCAATGACTCGGAGGCGTATAGCCTTCGATGTGTACGTCTTTCCCTTCAAACAGGAATTTGATCATTTCCTGTTCCAGTAGCTTGCGGTCGGCGACATTCATCATGCTGAGCTTCTTTTCATTAATCAGCATGGTTTGCTTGGTTTGCCATTGTGCCCAGGCTTCTTTAGAGATCTCGTTATAGATGCGTTTCCCCAGATCGCCCGGATAGAGCTGAAAATCTTGCCCTTCAGCGTCGCGTTGTAAAAAAGTACAAAAAATCGTTCTGCTCATGCTTTTTCCTCATCAATTGCGCAAGCGTTCAATTTGCTGACTGTGGCTGGGCCAGTTCCCGTAGCAGGCGCTCAACCGGGGTAGCGAGTCCGACAGAAGGCGGCTGAGCTAAGTTATACCAGAGACCTGCGCCTTCATCCATGCAGGCGCTTTTGTGTGACGGTTCTTGTTCTGAAACATTCAGCCAAAGCGGCACGATATCCAGATGAAAATGGCTAAATGTATGGCGAAACGCATTCAGTTGCTGTAGCGCGTTAACGTTCAGACCGTGTTGTTGTACCCATTGTTCCAATTCATTTCGTTCACTGAACTGCGGGAAGCAAAATAATCCTCCCCATAAGCCCACGGCAGGGCGCTGTTGCAGCCATACTTTTGAACCCTGCTGTAATAGCAGAAACCAGCCCGTTTTTTCAGGGAGTGTTTGTTTAGGTTTTTTGCCGGGATATTGGGCCCAACTGTGGTTGGCATATGCAATACAGCCGAGGTTAAGGGGACACAAATCACATTTGGGACGACTTCGGGTGCATACCATCGCGCCCAAATCCATCATGGCTTGGTTAAACTGGCTGACACCTTCGGCTGGTGTAACGTTTTCGCTGATGGTCCATAGACGCTTCTCGACGTCTTTCTTGCCAGGCCAACCCTCGATGGCATAGCAGCGAGCCAGAACGCGTTTTACGTTTCCATCCAGAATAGGGTAATGCTGCCCTAGCGAGAGGGACAATATCGCACCAGCCGTCGAGCGACCAACGCCCGGTAAATCTGCGATTTCTTCGAACGTCGTCGGGAATTCGCCTCCGTGGTGTGTGGCAATACGTTGTGCCGCTTTGTGCAAATTACGGGCACGTGCGTAATAGCCAAGCCCCGTCCATAAATGAAGAACCTCATCCAACGGTGCTGCCGCCAGTGCGTTCACATCAGGAAAATGAGCCATGAAACGTTGGAAATAAGGAATGACTGTTGTGACTTGAGTTTGTTGCAACATCACTTCGGACAGCCATACTTTGTAGGGCGTTTTCTCAAGCTGCCATGGCAGGGTTTTGCGGCCATAACGCTGGTACCAGTTCAGCACCTGGTGCGCGAACTGTTGCGCTTGCATCATAAAATGGAATCACTATCCGGCAGGTAAAAAGTTTGACAGCGATTCCAGCACAGAGTGAATGTGCTGTAAACCGGAACTTTCCGAGGCAGCAGACTTGCTAAACCACAGTATCCTTGCATAATGCGCGTTTCCTCAATGAAATCGGACAGACAGTAAGCACTCTTTATGATTAACAACGTCATTTCACCGGAATTTGATGAAAACGGACGCCCGCTGCGTCGTATCCGCAGTTTTGTGCGTCGCCAGGGACGTTTGACCAACGGGCAACAACTGGCGCTGGATAACTATTGGCCGGTGATGGGCGTGGAATACCAGACTGAACCGCTGGTATTCACTTCACTGTTTGGTCGCGATGCGCCCGTCGTTTTGGAAATCGGTTTTGGTATGGGGGCCTCGTTGGTGACCATGGCCGCCCAGCATCCAGAACAGAATTTTCTGGGGATTGAAGTGCATTTGCCCGGTGTGGGCGCGTGTCTTTCTTCCGCACAAGAATCCGATATTAGTAATTTGCGAGTGATGTGTCACGACGCGGTGGAAGTATTGGAAACGATGATCCCTGACGGGGCGTTGTCGATGGTTCAGCTTTTTTTCCCCGATCCGTGGCATAAAGCACGGCACAACAAGCGTCGTATTGTGCAGACGCCTTTTGTTGAATTGGTACGGCGTAAGCTGGCGATCGGCGGAGTGTTTCATATGGCAACAGATTGGGAACCTTATGCGCAGCATATGCTCGAAGTGATGAGTGCTGTCGCGGATTATCGTAATCTTTCTGGTAATAATGACTACGTTGAACGGCCGGCGTCCCGTCCGTTAACAAAATTTGAAGTTCGTGGCCAGCGTTTGGGGCATGGTGTTTGGGATCTGATGTTTGAGAGGGTGAGATAAAATGGCACAAGCTCGTAGCCGTCGTTTGCGTAAAAAACTGCACATTGATGAATTTCAAGAGTTGGGTTTTTCTGTCAGTTGGCGTTTTCCTGACGGGACCAGCGTTGAAGATATCGACCGGATGATGGATAAGTTTGTTGATGATGTCATTGAGCCAAACGGTCTGGCGTTTGAAGGCAGTGGTTATCTGCAATGGGAAGGTCTGATCTGTCTTCAGAAAATCGGCCATTGTACCGATGAACACCGCCAACTCATTAGTCGCTGGTTGGAAGAACAGAAACTGACGGATGTAAAGGTGAGTGAATTGTTTGATATCTGGTGGGAACTGCCGGAAAACCTGCTGTAATTTCTTTCCTGAGTCCGATAATGCCCGAGCCGTTGGGGTTCCGGCATTATCTGCCGTATTCTGGGCGATTGTCTCTTTTCTGCCGCTGTCGTTGTTTTCTTCAGGAGAAAATATGTTGCGTAAAATAGCTTTCGGTTTACTGATGTTATTGTCCTGGCACGCTCAGGCCGAATACCAATGTAGTGTTAATCCGCAGGACGATATCATTATTAGCCCTCAGTCTGTACAGGTGGTTGGAGCCAGCGGGAATTTACAGATTTCACCACAAGGCGACATCGTTCGTAATGGCTCGCCACTCACGCTCAATGCTTCACAGCGTCAGCTATCGCAGTCCTATCAGGCTAATCTGCGTCAGCAAATCCCATGGATTGATCAGGGCGCTTATCAACATCTGGAAAAAGCGCGAGTCGCGCTGGATAAAATAATTGTCCAGGAACTGGGGAGCGATAGTAATGTGCGTAACCGGTTGACGACGTTGGATAAGCAGCTCAAGCAACAGATGAATCGCATCATTGAGCACCGTAACGATGGATTAACCTTTCACCATCAGGCGATCAAACAGGTTGAGCAGGATGGTAAACAGCTTGTGCAACAGAGTATAGGCGGCGTTTTGCAGGACAGTCTGAATGAAATGGGGGTAAAACAAATGTCCAGCGGCGGTAACCCATTGCAGGCGATGATGGGCAACCTCGGTGGCTTGCAGCAAGCGATTCAGACCGAATGGAATAATCAGGAAATGGAGTTTCAGCGTTTTGGCCGTGATGTGTGCAGTCGAGTCACGTCGCTGGAGAATGAGCGAAAACGTTTATTGCAGTCTCTTTAGCTGAGGCGGTTGCTATTTGGACTGTCAGACTTTTAACGTCATTTTTTGATTACCGTTTACGAGTTGCACTATGGAACATATGAAACGTTCTATTCCAAACCTGGAGTTGGATTTACTGCGCACCTTCATTGCTGTTGTTGACGGAAATAGTTTTGCTGCCGCAGCGGAATCTGTGCATCGGACGCAGTCTGCTGTTAGCCAACAAATGCAGCGTCTGGAATCATTGGTCGGTAAAGAGTTGTTTGGGCGTAATGGGCGTAATAAAGCGCTGACTGAGCACGGCGTGAAAATGCTGGGGTATGCGCGCCGCATCCTTCGTTTGAATGATGAGGCTTGGCTGTCGCTGATGTATGACGATGTCGATGGCGTGCTGCGCATCGGTTCACCCGATGATACGGCAGATACGATTTTACCTGAGTTGCTGTCTCGTTTTTCAAAGGCTTATCCACGGTTGGTTATTGAGATTGTGGTTAAACGCAGTCCGTTTTTGATGGAGATGCTGAAAAATGATGAAGTGGATATGGCCATTTCTACGGTTGAAAGTGTCGACTACCCCAGTTTGGTGTTAAGAGCTTCGCCATCGCTATGGTTTTGTGGCGCTAATTATGAATTTACGCTTGATAACCCCCTGCCATTAGTCGCGTTGGATGAACCTAGCACTTATCGCAATATGGCGATTACCCACCTCGATCAGGCCGGTATTCCCTGGCGAATTGCCTATGTAGCCACCACATTATCCGGTGCCAGAGCGGCAGTCCGTGCTGGTTTAGGCGTGATGGCACGTTCGCTTGAATTGCTGGGTGACGATCTAAAGGTGCTGGGCGAAGCAGACGGTTTACCCCATTTACCGGATATTAAGTACAACCTGTATATGCGCAATAATAGCCAACAGAAGGCGGCCAAAGTGCTGTTTGAATCGTTACGCGGTGAGAATTCGTTTATGTAATGCCGGAGCGATATTTCGTTATAAAAAAGCCCTTATCCTGGTTAGCAATAGATAAGGGCAAAGGGTATCGTGGAAACTGCTTATTATTGTTGGAATGCTGTCTTACGGTTTTACGCGTGTGAGCCATTCGGCGAGTTCGGCTACTGGCTGGTGTTCAATCTTTGCTACCAACTCAATTACTTTTTCTATTGCTTGTTCAGTCAGAACATGGCTGGCGTTGTCCCGGAATTTCTGTTCGACATCGCTACGTTTCATTGGATTTTCTGGATTACCATAATTGATATCCAATCGCTTGGTCATAACCGAGCCGTTTTTCAACGTAACGTCGATAAATCCAGGGAAGTAAGTCGGGAAGGGGATTTCACCTGCTTCGCAATAACGGTAAGACACGCGTTTCGCCAATGCCTTCACATCGGCGCGGATTAACTGTTGTGGCTGAAATGATGTCAGGTTAAGACGATCGTCGATCATGCCGGAGGCAACCAGATAGGGAAGGCTGAATTTGGCGGCATATGGCGTATTCGGTTCGAATTTGGTTTCCGGTGGTTCACAGATTAACGCGGCGGCGATGGGATCGACCACGCAATGGATGTGCTCGATATCTTCAGGCAACACACCATCCTGGCGCAGCATTCTGGCACAATCTACGGTCGCATGAGCAAAGTGGCAACATGGGTAAGGCTTGATCGATACGCGCAGCATTTCCCAGCGTTGGCCTAAATCAGTACAAACGTCTTGTGGAACGGCTTCTTGTTGTATGCCATGAGTAACATAGAGACCGTAGCGACCTTCAAAAAGCGTCAATGGTCCGGTTAGCCCACTGTTAGCCAGATAAGCGGAAAGTATGCCTGAATGGGCGGCCCAACCTGCATGGAAGCATTTGGCTGCGGAACTGTTGGTGAGGTACTCTGCGATTCCGGCAGCCTGGCTTCCGGCCAAACCTATCGCATGTGCGCACGCTTGTGGTGTCAATTTGAGTAAGTATGCGCTGCTGCAAACGGCGCCGAAGATGCCGCCAATGGCGGTAGAATGGAAACCGCGCTTATGGAACCCACCTTTTGATGCCATACCTACTCTGGCGGCGACTTCCCATCCTGCAATGTATGCCGTCAACAGCGATTTCCCGTCAATTTCCAGATCTTCCGCTAATGCCATGACTAGCGGCGTCAGTACCGCACTACCATGGACAATAGAATCTGTATGAGTGTCATCGAAATCCAGAGCATGAGCAGCAATGCCGTTAGCCAACGCGGCATAAGCTGGCGAAAGTTTGAACTGGCTTCCCCAGACGTGACATTTTCCCCCGGTGTTGGGCATGGCGTTTAAACCGTTGCGGCCATTGATGCCGTTCTCTTGTATCGATCCCGCCAGTGCGACGCCCAGTGTATCCAGGAGGTGTAGTTTTGCCCGTTCGATGACAGGGGACGGAATGTTTTCAAAACTCAGGGTGGTGATGAATTGGCTTAATTGTTCGCTGTAGGTCATGGTTCGGGTTCCAGATGTTCCTGATAGGGCGTGTGGCGCTCGCGTGGCAAGACGGGTGAGTGCAGAGGAATAACGGAGCCGGATACAGCCCCGTTATTCCTGGATCAACCGTTAATTCACGGATAACGAGTATTCAGGCGTAAAGACTTATTTGTCTAACCAACCGCTGGCTTTCACCTGAGCGACGAGATGATCGATTTGTTCCGGTGCATTGCCGACATAAGTGGTCGGATCCAGAACGGCGTCCAATTCTTGTTGTGTCAGTACCTCCTGGATTCGTTTATCTTCAGAGAGCGCCTGAGCAAAGGTGCCCCCCTCTTCCAGACCATGCATTGACGCTTCATATACCAGCTCATGAGCGGTTTGTTTGCCTACTTTTTCTGATAGGGCAAACATGACGCGTTCTGCCAGCATAAAGCCGCCGAGAAGATCGAGATTTTTCCGCATCTTGTCCTTTTTCACGATCAATCCAGACAGCGTGAACTTCATGTTATCCATAATCACCGAGAGCATCAGGCAGATTTCTGGCAGAACTTTCCATTCCATTTTCCAGATAGCGCCATCACGTTCGTGCTGATGTTTCATCAAATCAAGCAAAATGGAGACGTTGCCTTTCAGTGTGTTACTAACGCATGACGCGTTTTCGGTAATGGCCGGGTTACGTTTATGCGGCATCGTGGAAGAGCCAACTTGCCCTTTATCGAAGGGCTCAGCCACTTCATCAAATTCATTGTGTGCTAATAGCAGGATTTCATTCGCGATTTTACCTAGCGTTGCGGAGATCATTCCGAGCACCATGCCATATTCGCAGAAGCGGTCACGAGCAGGTTGCCAGGAGATTTCTGGAACGCCCAAACCCAGACGTGACAGTACGCGTTTTTCCAGTTCATCAGCCTGTTCACCGAACGATGCTTTTGTTCCTACGGCACCGACAACGCTGCCGACAAACAGACGTGGAGCCAATTGAACCAATCGTTCATGATGGCGCATCAGTTCTGCCAGCCAAATCGCCGTTTTGTGGCCGAATGTGATAGGAATGGCCTGTAGAGCCAACGTCCGTCCCGCCATGGACGTATTACGGTGCTGTTCCGATAGCGTCAGTAGAGAACGACCAATGATCTTCAGGTCGCGCAGAAAGATGTTTTGCGCCATTTTAAACTGTAGCACCATCCCGGTATCCATCACGTCTTGCGTGGTGGGCCCAAAATGCACATATTCGCCGAAACCATTGCCACAGGCGTGTTCGAGGCCACGAATTGTCGGTACCAAGGGATGCTTGGTCAGGCGCACTTGTTCAAGGATGAAATTCATGTCCATGCGTTCAATTTTTGCGCAGGCGACAATTTCATCAGCAGCTTCCTGAGGGATGATTCCCAGTTGAGCCTGTTCGATAGCGAGTGCGGCTTCATAGTCCAGCCACATTTGCATACGTACATCATCAGAAAAAACCTGACGCATTTCTTCCGTGGACCATAAATTTTTTAGCAGGACAGAATCAAAAACGCTCGTAGACATACTTTTATCTCCTGATAATGGATTCGTTTAAAAAACAGATCGGTGAAAGCATTCACCGAAATACGCATTGCTAATATATGAAAGGCTTATGGTTTTTGATGGAGTTATATATCCATGTTGAATTTAGTTTCTAATAATAATGAAAGATGATCAAGACCTTGGTTAGTGATATTACATTAGTAATATTGGAGTGTTTTTTAAAATATCTAATATTTGTTTTTTGTATGGCTGGTTGTTGATTTTACTGTGAATTTAATGTTGTTTATTTGTTTTTGGTTTTGTGTAACTCATTGTTTTTTATTTAATTAAATATAATCATAAGCTGTTCTTTAATGTCGTTTAATTTAATTAATGTTTTAAATTGCGACGAGGATCTATATTTTGTTTTCACCCGGTTTTTAATCGAATTATTCAGTGGTAGGTTCAAAATAGATAGTCTGGATATATTGAATCATTTCTGGTTTGAAAATAATTAAAAGCACTTTTTAGGTGCCAGAGTATTTCTTTTGCTTTTTTATAACAATTTTCAAAACCGGGTGATGACTCAATATGCAAAAAATACTGTATATCGAGGAGAAAATAATAATGAGCCAACAGCCTAAAACCCGACTTATTCACGGCGGTAGAGGACAGTCCCGTAGCATTGGTCCGGTCAACCCACCCGTAATGAGAGCCAGTACGATTCTTTTTGATTCCCTTTCGACTTGGCGAGATGTGCGTAACCGTAGAGAAACTGAACGCTTGCTCAGCTACGGAGCCCGCGGTACGGAGACGACCTTTGCACTTGAATCGCTTGTGACTGAATTGGAAGGTGGCTATCGCGCCCAGTTATTTTCAACCGGGCTGGCCGCTATCGCAGTAACCATTATGGGCTATGCCCACGCTGGTGGCCACGTATTGTTCGCTGATTCTGTTTATGAGCCTGTTCGTAAAATTGCCAAACTCTTTTTACAGCCAAACAAAATCAGTTATGACTTTTTCAAAACCGATGGTAGTGATTTTGAAGAAAAATTGCGCCCGGAAACACAACTGGTGTTTGCTGAATCCCCAGGATCTTTGCTGTATGAAATGCTGGATCTGCCAGAGATTTGTCGTATTGCCCATGCTCGCGGTATTCCAGTCGCAGTAGATAACACCTGGGGCTCGGCATGGTTGTATAACCCGCTGGCGTTAGGGGCTGATGTTTCTGTTATCGCTGCCACCAAATACCTGTGCGGCCATTCCGATGTGATGATGGGCATCATGGTTGCGACGGAAGCCGCATGGAAACAGATTGGCGATCTGCCTGAAGCCATTGGGCAAGCATGTAGCCCAGATGATGTTTCGTTAGTTCTTCGCGGCATGAGGACCCTCGGTGCCCGACTTTCTGTTCACGGACAGAGTGCGTTGACGGTAGCGAAGTGGCTACAACAGCGTCCTGAAGTTGAAAAAGTGTATTTCCCAGGGTTGGAAGATCATCCACGGTATGAGCTCTATCAACGTGATTGCAAGGGAGCGAATGGTTTGTTGACCATCGAGCTGAAATCTCAATATACCCAGGCTCACGCAGAGGCCTTTATTGATGCCTTGACGTTGTTTGGTATCGGGGCGTCATGGGGAGGATTTGAAAGTTTAGTATTACCAGCCAATGTCAACGGCGCTCGTACGGCGACGGACTGGAGCCAGCATGGGCAGTTTATTCGTTTCCACATTGGGTTGGAGGATGTGAATGATCTGCTGGCCGATCTGCAACAAGGGATCCGGGCGTTGAACGCCTGATTTTCACTGGCGTAAGGGAGTTTTTCCTTCCTACGCCTGTATATACCTTGGTCATTCGAGCTGCATAAAAGCGACGTGGATGCAGCTCGAAATATGACGGGTATAGACGGTGTTCAGTTCTGTTGAGATGAGGAAACGTTATGCTCGGTGTCATTCTTGCATTATTGGTGACCGCTCTGGTCATCTATATGTTGGCGAAAGGATATAAACCCCAGCCGGTTCTGTTGCTGGGGGGATTGTTACTCATGGGATTAACGGTAGCGTTTGATATTTCTCCGTTGCTGCCGGAAAAAACCACAACGAATTTTGAGTTTTTCGATATCTTCAAGGTATTCAGCGATCTGTTAAGTTCACGTTTGGCCGGACTGGGGCTGACGTTGATGGCCATTGCCGGTTTTTCACGTTATATGGACCATGTGGGGGCGAGCAAGGCGTTGTTTGCCGTCTTTGAAAGGCCGCTGAAGTCAGTACGTTCTCCCTATTTATTGCTGGTGGTCTCATTTTTTGTGACTCAGGTACTGGTGATTTTCATTCCCAGCCATGCCGGTCTTGGTATGTTGTTGATGGTGACGATGTATCCTATTCTGATTCGTACTGGCGTGAGTCCGCTGTCAGCACTGGCGGTGATCGGTTCCTGTCAGTTTATCGATCATGGGCCTGGCTCGGGTAACGTGATTATGGCGGCCAAAACGGCAGGTATCGATCCTGCGGTCTATTTTGTCCAGCACCAGTTGCCGGTGACTATCCCTATCATTCTGGCGGTAGCCGTAGCGCATTTTGTGGCGCAACGTTGGTGGGATAAACGGGAAGGTTTTGTGTTTAATCAGGACACGTTAGACAAGATCGATCATAACGATCACAGTCGGCCACCCTTGGTTTATGCATTACTTCCGGTTGTGCCATTGGTTCTGATTATTGGTTTTAGCCCTATTTTCCATTCCAGCATCAAAATGGATGTTACCACTGCGATGATCATCAGCACCGTTGTGGCGCTACTGTTTGAATATGTGCGTTTGAGAAGTGCAAAAGCGGTGATGGACAGCTTTATGCTGTTTTTTGAAGGAATGGGTAAACAATTTGTGCTGGTGGTTTCGCTGATTGTCTGCGGTGAAGTGTTCGCTAATGGCTTGTTGAAAGTCGGCGCGGTGGATACGTTGATCAGCGCAGCGCAGGATGCAGGTTTCGGTGTCGCCGCGATGATTATCGTTATGAGCATTATTCTCGCACTGGCGGCGTTTTTGATGGGGTCGGGTAATGCGGCTTTCTTTTCTTTCGCCGCGTTAACACCAAAAATAGCGCTGTTCCTGAAAGTAGATGTGGTGACACTCATTCTGCCAATGCAAATTATGACCAGCTTTGGCCGAACGGTATCGCCCATTACTGCCGCAATAGTCGCAATAGCAGGGATTGCCAACGTATCGCCGTTCCAGATTGTCAAACGTACTGCGATTCCGATGGCGGTTGCAGCAGTCGTTAATCTCGTTATGACGTTTATTTATCTGGGATGATGACGTTTAACCAGAGGAAAGACACCAATAACGAAGTACGGCAAGTGTAGTAACCAACTGTCGTAACCAATGGTAATAATAAACGCCTCACCCGCAACGGGTGAGGCGTTTATGGGGGGATTAAGGTGCCGGGAACGTAAATCGGCGGTGAATAGCTTCCAGTTCATCAAGAATCTCACGGCTTAGCGTTAGCTCCTGGCTTGCCAGATTAATCTTGAGCTGATCGACCGATGTGGCACCCAATAGTGTTGTTGCAACAAACGGTTGCTGACGAACAAATGCCAGCGCCATTTGTGCAGGGTCTAAACCATGTTTCTGCGCCAGTGCGACATATTCGGCAGTCGCCTGTTGAGCATGAGGTGCGGTATAGCGTGTGAAACGGCTGTAAAGGGTATGACGAGCTCCTGCTGGTTTGGCACCATTGAGGTATTTTCCCGTCAGCGTTCCGAAAGCCAGCGACGAGTACGCCAGTAATTCAATCCCTTCGTACTGACTGATTTCTGCCAGTCCCACTTCAAAACTTCGGTTGAGCAAGCTGTACGGATTTTGAATTGACACAATGCGCGGCAGGTCGTGTTTTTCAGCCAGATGCAGATAGCGCATCACGCCCCATGGTGTTTCATTGGACACGCCGACGTAGCGGATTTTACCTGCTCTGACCTGTTCATTTAAAGCTTCCAGCGTTTCTAACAAAGTGACCGCTGGTTTGTCCTCGGTATATTGATATGACAACTTACCAAAGCAGTTGGTTTGACGCTGTGGCCAATGTAGTTGGTATAAATCGATGTAATCGGTGTTCAGGCGCGTCAGACTGGCATCCAGTGCATCGCGGATGTTCTTACGATCCAATGCCTGCTGATGACGTATCGCACTATCGTTACCACGCACGGGGCCAGCAACCTTACTCGCGATAATGAGCTTCTCGCGCCCACCTCGGGATTTCAGCCACGAACCAATGTAGCTTTCGGTTAGCCCCTGGGTTTCCGGACGTGGTGGAACAGGGTACATTTCTGCTGTATCAATCAGGTTAACACCTGCGGCAATGGCGTGATCCAATTGTGCGTGCGCTTCGGCTTCACTATTTTGTTCGCCAAAGGTCATCGTGCCAAGGCCCAGCACACTGACTTCTAAAGAGCTATGGGGAATACGGTGATATTGCATTGCCAGCTTCCTTGTATGTCTGAAAATAGCAGGCGTATAACCATCCCATCCATTTCTCATTGCAGATACGTTGGCTTTGGGACTCTGCCAACTTATGGGCTCGCCTTTAAGGGCTACAGCAAACGTCGTTGTCGCTTTCCTGCAACGAGAGATGATTTGGGATGACACACCTGAATTTGACTATAACGAAGCTGTGCGATGTGGGGAAGTCTCTTTACTCTCTGATTGTTGAAGACGTTGGTCTGCCGGGGACGACGTATCTCTTCATTAGCGAGCGATAATCTGGGAAATATTATCGCTGTTAATCTGTTTTTCATTACCTTGCTCATCAATGTAACTGAGCATTCCAGTGTCTTTATCTAATACTGGTTTGTTTTGGGTTAATATCATCTGACCTTCTTTTGTTGCCATGACATACTGGCTGGAACACCCACAAAGCGTGAATACTAAAGCCAGTGTTACTGCCAGTTTTAACCGTACTTTCATCTCATTATTTACCTGTTTTAGACAACAAAAAAACTGAAGGTGATGAGGTGAGTCTAGCAAAGAGTCTCTAGAGGTTAAGTAGGAATAATGGAAAAAATTAATACGGCAATGGTTAATTTTGGTTACGGTGCGCAAGACGATGTGTCAGAGCGAAGGATTAAATTACATTATCCCAACGTGGTTGAGGGGAGTTCGTTCCTGACTGTGTTCTTTTTTCTTGTGCCCGCCAATGATAGGCAGGCACGAAAGAGGATGTTAACCCGCCGAATTTAATCTGTGGTTTTCGCTTTCTTACCACGTAGCAGGTTGAGTGCTTCAACCGACATAGAGAAGAACATGGCAAAATAGATGTAACCTTTCGGTACATGAATGTCGAAGCTTTCCAGGATCAGCGTAAAACCTACCAGGATCAGGAATGACAGCGCCAACATTTTGACAGACGGATGACGATCAACAAATTCTCCGATGGCGCGGGCAGAGAACATCATGACACCAACCGCGATAACCACCGCAGCCATCATAATAAACAGATGATCGGAAAGCCCTACTGCTGTAATTACAGAATCCAGGCTGAAAATAATATCTAACAGCATGATTTGCACGATAGCGCCGAAGAAAGAGTGTACCTGTGAGACGTGCTCTTCTGAGCTTCCCTCTACGGTTTCATGAATTTCCTTGCTTGATTTCCAGATTAGGAACAATCCTCCGAAAAACAGGATCAGATCGCGCAGTGAAATATCATTGCCCATTACGGTAAATAAAGGATTGGTCAGGCGGACAACCCAGGCGATTGAAGCTAATAGCCCCAAACGCATCAGCATGGCACCCATCAGGCCGATACGGCGTGCTTTATTTTGTTGGGCTTTCGGTAGTTTAGAAACAACCAACGACAGGAAGATAATGTTGTCGATGCCAAGAACAATTTCCAGAATAGTTAGCGTCCCTAGCGCTAACCAGGCATTCGGATCAACAATCCAATCAAACATTATATCAATACACCTTAAACGAAACGTAAACAGTATTATACGCCGCTACATGAGTAGGCAGGCAAGTGAAAGTATGGTCGGCGGTGGCTATTTCTTCCTCTTTTTTCTCTTAATTTCATTGATTATCAAGAGAAAAGTGACGTGCCAGCAGAGGAGCAGTAAAGGTTTTTTTCAGGTAAAACCCGCGTGGTAGCGTCATGATCGGTTGACCAAATTCGCCAATGGCTTCCGTCAGCGCACGGCTATTGGCTGCTTTGGGGCGTAATTGCAGCACTTCTCCATGACGAGCCGTGATGCTTTCGACCTTTCCCAGCACAATTAAGTCCATCAGTTCTTCCCAGTCACCGCGAAGTTGACGTTCTTCTTCTTCACTTGGGCTCCAAATGAGCGGTGTCCCGATCCGACGTTCACCTAACGGAATTGATCGCAAACCCTCAACCGGGATCCACAGCACACGCGCCAGTTTATGCCTGACATGACTGCTTTCCCAGGTAACGCCGCTATTTCCGGTTAAGGGCGCGACACAGACAAACGTTGTTTCCAGTGGGCGACCTTGTTCATCGATAGGGATGGTTTTCAGTTCAATACCGATATCGGGGAAGTCCTGTTCAGGTTTACTGCCTGCGCTGGCTCCCAGAAAACGTTCCAGCAGGATGCCAATCCAGCCTTTATCTCGCTTCAGGTTAGCAGGTAGTGGTAACTGTGCAATACAGGCCAGCTCAGCCAGATTGTATCCTGCAAGCGACTGGGCACGCAGGAGCAATTCCTGTTCATTATGGGGGGGGGCAATAAAAACGGACGGTGAATGCATAGCGTGCCTAACCTGATATTTTCCGCTCAAAAAAAATACAGCGGGTGAGAAACATGAACCTATTGCCCGATCGGCGACCGAGAAAGTTAATAATAGCATGATTCATAGCGTTTTTTTTCATTGCGTAGAAGCAGGTCGAACCGTGTTGTGTAAATTGTGCACGTGTAGAAACCAACAATGAACAGGATCTTACACTAGGTTATCCACAGATTTCTTGGATAACCGGCATGAAGATAGATTACTGGTTCGATTTACAGCCTTGACGTCACGGTTTTTTGCTGTTTTTGCTCATTTATTATCTGATGTTACCATCGCGTCTGTGGATAAAATCGGCATAGCACGATCTTTCACCAGCGTTATGTTGACCATCATTCAATAGCGATTTTTTTCAGTGATATTACTGTGAACAATTGGCTTAATGTAATGAAAAATAATCACTATTTTTTTAAGTGAATAGTGATTTTCTATCTATATAAAATGAGTTTTACTCACTTTTTCATGGGTTCTGCACAAAGATGTCCACAGAAATAGTGAATAAACCGTGATTATCCGTTCACACATGTTTATAACTTTGGTTCAATCTGTGGGTTATCTCTCTTTTATTAGAGTGATAACCGTACCAAGCAGTGGTTTACCGCCTGCCGCGAGTGTGAAACAATCAGGTCATCTTTGCATTTAAAGTTTATCGAGGTAGTCCGGTGATCGATGATGATGGCTACCGCCCGAATGTGGGTATCGTAATTTGTAATCGGCAGGGGCAGGTCTTGTGGGCTCGTCGTTACGGTCAACACTCCTGGCAGTTCCCTCAAGGGGGAATTAATCCCGGTGAGAGCGCCGAGCAGGCGATGTTTCGTGAGCTGTTTGAAGAAGTGGGGTTGAAGAAAAAAGATGTCCGAGTTTTGGCATCTACCCGCAACTGGCTACGCTATAAATTACCGAAACGTTTGGTGCGTTGGGATACTAAACCGGTCTGTATTGGCCAAAAGCAAAAATGGTTCCTGTTACAACTGATGTGTAATGAGTCTGATATCAATATGCAAAGCAGCGGTACACCTGAGTTTGATGGTTGGCGTTGGGTCAGTTATTGGTATCCGGTTCGTCAGGTTGTGTCTTTTAAGCGTGACGTTTACCGTCGTGTGATGAAAGAATTTATCAGCCCGGTGATACAACTTCAGGAGAGTGCGGCGGCGCGGATGGTACCTCCGTCCGGTCCTCGACGAAAAAGAGGGTAATTAAGGCATCATGCTCACGCGCTTGCGAGAAATTGTCGAAAAAGTAGCCGCAACGGCTCGCCTTAATGATGCTCTGGACATTCTGGTCGATGAAACTTGTCAGGCAATGGACACGGAAGTCTGTTCGATTTATCTGGCCGATCACGATCATCAATGCTATTACCTGATGGCGACACGCGGTTTAAAGAAGCCTCGTGGTCGTACCGTCACATTAGCCTTTGGGCAAGGAGTGGTCGGTTTGGTTGGACAGCGTGCCGAGCCGATCAATCTGGCCGATGCCCGCACACACCCCAGTTTTAAATATATCCCTGCGGTAAAAGAGCAACATTTCCGATCTTTCCTCGGCGTTCCTATTATCCATCGTCGTCAGTTGCTAGGCGTGTTGGTCGTTCAACAGCGTGAGCATCGCCAGTTTGACAAAAATGAAGAGTCATTCATGGTTACGCTGGCGACGCAGATGGCCGCGATCCTTTCTCTCTCTCAGATAAAAACGTTGTTTGGTCAGTATCGTCAGACTCGTATCAACGCGTTGGTCGCGGCATCTGGCGTGGCGATCGCGCCAGGCTGGCAGGATTGCAGCCAGCCTTCTCTGGAGCAGGTGTTTCCCGCATCGAGTCTGGATAGCGAACGTGAACGTTCCCGGTTAACGCAGGCGTTAGAGGATGCAACGGCGGAGTTTCGGCGTTTTAGCAAGCGTTTTAATGCCAGTGCTCAAAAAGAAAGCGCTGCCATTTTTGATTTGTATTCCCACCTGCTGAATGATGCGCGCCTGAAGCGAGAATTGTTTCAGGAGGTGGATACCGGCAATGCGGCGGAATGGGCCGTCAAATTGGTCATTGAACGTTTTGCCGCTCAGTTCTCTCATTTGCAAGATACTTACCTGCGTGAACGGGCGGGCGATTTTCGTGCGCTCGGTCAGCGCTTGCTGTTTCATCTGGATGACAATGCGCAAAGTATCAGTCAGTGGCCTGAACGTTTTATTCTCGTTGCCGATGAGTTGACGGCGACGCTGTTGGCTGAGCTTCCGCCGGAGCGCCTTGCCGGGGTCGTTGTGTATGACGGCGCGGCGAATTCTCATGCGGCGATTCTGGTGCGGGCAATGGGTATTCCGACGCTGGTCGGTGCGGATATTCAGCCTGAATGGCTTCATCAACGTTTGCTGATTATTGATGGTTATCGTGGCGAGTTGCTGGTTGATCCCGAACCTGTGCTGGTGCAGGAATACCAGCGTCTTCTGGTTGAAGAGAATGAGCTTACCCGCTTAGCCGAAGGGGATATGGAGAGCCCGGCTATCCTGAAAAGCGGGGAACGTATTCAGGTGATGTTGAATGCGGGGTTGAGTGCAGAACATGAGAAACGATTTATTAATCAGGTAGATGGCGTCGGATTGTACCGTACGGAAATTCCGTTCATGTTACAGAGTGGCTTTCCTTCTGAAGAAGAGCAAACGGCGCAATACCAAAGCATGTTGCAACTCTATCCTACGCGTCAGGTCATGCTGCGTACGCTGGATATTGGTGCGGATAAGCCATTGCCTTACCTGCCTATTAGCGAAGATAACCCGTGTCTTGGCTGGCGTGGTATTCGTATCACGCTCGATCAACCGGAGATCTTCCTGATTCAGGTTCGGGCCATGCTGCGGGCAAATGCAAAGTTTGGCAATCTGAATATTCTGTTGCCGATGATCAGCAGTCTGGATGAGATCGATGAAGCGCGTCGCCTGATCGATCAGGCTTCGGCGGAAGTGGAAGAAATGTTAGGGAGTCCGCAACCTAAGCCACGGGTTGGCATCATGGTTGAGGTGCCGTCCATGATTTTTCTGTTGCAGCATTTGGCTTCCCGTATCGATTTTGTCTCGGTTGGGTCGAACGATCTCACTCAATATCTACTGGCTGTTGATCGCAACAATGCACATGTCGCGTCCTTGTATGACAGTCTTCATCCCGCCATGCTGCGTGCATTGAACCTCATTGCCACCGAATGCCAGCGTTATGATATTGCGCTTTCCGTATGCGGTGAAATGGCGGGTGAAGCGTTGGGAGCACTGGTGCTGACCGGTCTTGGTTATCGAACGTTAAGTATGAATGGCCGTAGCGTTGCGCGTATTAAATATCTGCTGAGACAAATTTCGCTATCGGATGCGGAAGCGCTGGTGCAAAAATTGTTGAGTGCGCGAACCGCTAGCGAGGTCAGACAGTGGGCATCCCTTTTCGTTGAAGAGCGAGGGCTGGGCGGTTTGATCCGCGGCGGTCGTTGATTTTTTTCAATGTTAACGAATGACTTTACAGATCTTTTCCCTCCAGGGTAACCACCGGACTCGATGCGCTATGCTATGATTCGCTGCCGCAGTTTGCAGGAAAGGACGATATTCCTGCCTTGGCTTAGGAATACCCCCAGTTGGCGGGGGACAATACAACATAATATGTGGTGAACGATGACGACGAGCTATCTGGCGTTTCCTCAGTTTGATCCAGTGATTTTTTCAATCGGCCCGGTGGCGCTGCACTGGTATGGATTGATGTATTTGGTTGGTTTTGTGTTTGCCATGTGGTTGGCGGGGCGGCGGGCGAACAAACCAGGCAGTGGCTGGAAAAAAGATGAAGTCGAAAACCTGCTTTATATGGGATTTCTCGGCGTCTTTGTTGGCGGACGTCTGGGCTATGTCCTGTTTTATGCGTTCCCTTCGTTCCTGGAAAATCCCCTCTATCTGTTTAAAGTCTGGGATGGCGGTATGTCGTTCCACGGTGGTTTAGTCGGTGTGATTTGCGTGATGTTGTGGTTCGCACGGAGAACAAAACGCCATTTTTTCCAAGTGTCAGATTTTATTGCTCCGCTGATCCCCTTTGGCTTGGGCGCAGGGCGTCTTGGCAACTTTATTAACGGTGAACTGTGGGGAAGAGTGACAACCAGTACACCTTGGGCGATGTTGTTTCCTGGATCACGGAGTGAAGATCTGGAACTGGCGGTCAGTAATCCCCAGTGGCAGGAGATTTTCAATCAATACGGTATGCTGCCAAGACACCCTTCCCAACTGTATCAAATGCTACTCGAAGGTGTGCTGCTGTTTATTCTTTTGAACCTGTTTATTCGTAAACCCCGTCCGATGGGGAGCGTTTCAGGGCTTTTCCTGATTGGTTACGGCACGTTTCGAATTATTTCGGAATTCTTCCGCCAGCCGGATGCACAGTTGGGGCTGTTCGGTGATGTCATTAGTATGGGGCAAATTCTTTCTTTACCGATGGTGATCGCTGGCGTTCTGATGATGATGTGGGCGTATCGTCGTAAGTCGGCATAATCGGTCATGGTCGGTCGTCATTATTTAATCTTTGTGGTGAGGTAGTATGAAACAGTATCTGGATCTGATGAAAAAAGTGTTGGATGAGGGAACGCCGAAGGCGGACCGTACCGGCACTGGCACCCGCTCGATTTTCGGTCATCAGATGCGTTTCAATTTACAGGAAGGTTTTCCACTGGTCACAACCAAACGCTGTCATCTGCGTTCCATTATCCATGAACTGCTGTGGTTCCTGAATGGCGATACCAATGTTGCGTATTTGCATGAGAATAAGGTGAGCATTTGGGATGAGTGGGCGGATGAGAACGGCGATCTTGGCCCGGTATACGGGAAACAGTGGCGATCGTGGGGGGCTGCCGATGGTCGCCAAATCGACCAGCTAAAAAACGTACTTACGCAGTTGAAACAGGATCCAGATTCACGTCGTATCATTGTATCGGCATGGAACGTCGGTGAGTTAGATAAAATGGCGTTGGCGCCGTGCCATGCTTTTTTTCAGTTCTATGTGGCCGACGGTAAATTATCCTGCCAGTTATACCAGCGTTCGTGTGATGTGTTCCTGGGGTTGCCATTCAATATCGCCAGTTACGCATTGTTAGTGCATATGGTGGCACAACAGTGTGATTTGGCGGTGGGTGACTTTGTTTGGACAGGGGGAGATACGCATCTTTATAACAATCATATGGATCAGACTCACCTGCAATTAAGCCGTGAACCGCGTGCGTTGCCAAAGTTGGTCATTAAGCGTCGGCCAGATACGTTATTTGATTATCGTTTCGAAGATTTTGAGATTGAAGGTTACGATCCTCATCCGGCGATTAAAGCGCCAGTAGCCATTTGATTGGCAACTTAGATGAAAAATGGCCGCGTTTGCGGCCATTTTTTTGATATCCCTTTCGCCTCGTTTATGGTTTCACCGAATGAGGCACTCAGGTATTACGGTGGGGAATTTCAAATCGTGGTGACACCAGTCCATAGAGTGTCCAGCCCAGGAATGTCACGATAGCCCCATACATCATGGCTTCCTCGCCGGAGGAATACAACGCATAGAAACTATAGATTGCCCCTGCCAATGCAATTGCGTTTGTGGTGCGAGCCTTCCCATTAGCCACATTAGCTTGTTTCTGGATGATACAGACCGCAGCCATGGAGAGGATATAAGGGATGATGTTGGTCACAACAGCCAAATTGACCAATACGTTGAATTGTTTATTCAGTGATGGGCTGATAGTCAGCAAGGACAACAGCGACTGAATAATAACAATGGCCAACATGCCTTGTACCGGCGCATCAAACTTATTGAGTTTAGAGAACAGTTTCGGGAAGAAACCGCTATCGGAAGAGGATTTAAATACCTGTGCAATAGTAAACTGCCATCCCAGCAATGAACCACAGCAAGACATGACCATCAGCGCCATGATGATTTTACCTACGGTCGGCGTAAACATTTGTGCGAAAGCCAGACCGAAAGGCGCAGTGGAGTTAGCCAGATCCATATTAGGTACGATACCGGCGATGACGTTAGTTGAAATAATATAAATAACGGCAGCGCCCAGCGTTCCCCCGAGAACAGCGATAGGAACGTTCTTTTCTGGATTATCGACGGCTTCTGAATTGGCGCATGCTGATTCCATACCCAAAAATGCCCATAAGGTCATCGCAATAGACGCACCAACGGCTTCAAAGGTCGGAACATTATGCGGATTCCAGGAAGCGACATACAATTCAGGGCTGAACCAGAACCAGCCGATTATGGATAGTCCGGCGACGGGAATGATTACCCCCCATACGGTGATACCACTGATTTGGCCAGTGATACGCGCACCCGCGAAGTTGGGGATCGTACAGATCCACAATACGCCAATGGTCGCCAGACCAATGCTGAGCGGGCTTAGACTGATTTCGAAAAATTCAGTACCGTACCCGACAGCGGAAATGGCAATAGCGACGTTGGCAATCAGCAACGATACCCCATAGGTATAATTCGCCATGAAATTACCGGATTTACCGAAAGTATATTCGGCATAACCGCCCATGCCACCACTCTTACGGCTGAACATCCCGCATTTGGCAAACGCGTAAGCCAGCGCCATTGAACCCACAGCCGTAACCAACCAGGAAACGATGGAGATCGTCCCCACTTCAGCTAATTTGGTTGGCAACATGATAATCCCTGAACCCATCATGTTGACGGCGGTCAGAATCGTGAGCTGTAGCACACTCATTTTATTTCTGGATTTACTCATCATCTGTTCCTTAACAAACAGGTCAGCGGAGAGAAATGATCTCCGCTGAGATCATTCTGATCAGGCGTTTCTGCCGACAGGTTCGTTTTTGATCACATAGCCGTAAGCGCGTTTGCGACCGTCTTCTTCCTGGATATAAACGCCTTGTAGCTCAGGTGCGAAACCTGGCAGGCGGTTAATTCCTTCTTCCAGCGCCAGGAAGTAGTGTTGCACCGGACCATTCCAACGTTCTCCCGGTACGACACACAGCACGCCCGGCGGATAAGGAAGGGCGCCTTCAGCGGCAATACGGCCTTCAATATCGGCGAGTGCAACCAGCTCAACATTGCCACGTACAAATTCGACGTTGGCTTTCTGCGGATTCATCACGGATTGTGGAAGGCAAGCTTTACGGAACATCTCTTTTTGCAACGTTTTTACATCATTTCTGACGTAAAGGTCGTGCATTTCCTGACAGAGCTGACGGATGGTATAACCACAATAACGTTCTTCGTGGTGACGATAAATGCTGGGAAGCACGTCAGAGAGTGGAGCATCTTCTTCTAACAGGCGCTCGAATTGGGCGATTAATGCGACCAGGTGGCGCATTTTTGCCATATCTTCAGCAGGGGTCATCAGGAACAAGATGGAGTTAAGATCGCATTTCTCCGGTACAATCCCGTTTTCACGCAGGTAGTTAGCCAGAATGGTGGCTGGTACACCAAATGCTTCGTATTCCCCGGTTTTGACATCAATGCCCGGAGTGGTCAGCATTAATTTGCATGGATCGACGAAATACTGATTTTTTTCGTAATTTTCAAATGAATGCCAACGTTCATTTGGTACGAAATTGAAGAAACGCAGGTCGTTAGCCATTTCTTCTGTTTCATACTCTTCCCATTTACGTCCATCGACTTCCGTTGGAATAAAGGGACGGATATGAGTACAGAGTTTCAACAGTAATTTACGTGTTTCAATCCCGTTTTTGACACATTCCATCCACATTTTCTTCCCGCTTTCGCCTTCGTGCATTCTGGCGTTAACATCCAATGCGGCAAAAAGTGGGTAGAAGGGGCTGGTTGAGGCATGCATCATAAAGGCATTATTCATACGTTTATGGTTAACGTAACGAGCTTGTCCTTTGATATGTTTGTCTTTTTTATGAATCTGAGACGTTTGTGAGAAGCCAGCCATTTGCTTGTGTACGGACTGAGTGACCAGAATGCCCGGATCGTTTTCGTTCAGTTCCAACAACAGAGGGGAACAGGCGTTCATCATTGGAATGAACTGCTCGTAGCCTACCCAGGCGGAGTCGAACAGGATGTAATCACACAGGTGGCCGATTTTATCGACAACTTGACGTGCGTTATAAATGGTACCGTCATAGGTGCCTAATTGGATTACAGCAAGTCTGAAAGGACGCTGTTCCGATTTCCGTTCAGGGGCGACTTCTGCAACCAATTCCCGCAGGTATTTCTCTTCAAAGCAATGAGCGTCAATCCCGCCGATAAATCCAAATGGGTTACGAGCTGTTTCCAGATAAACCGGTGTCGCACCAGCCTGAATCAGTGCGCCATGGTGGTTTGATTTATGGTTATTACGGTCAAATAAGACTAAGTCGCCGGGGCTTAACAGTGCGTTTAACACGACCTTATTTGAAGAAGATGTGCCGTTGAGAACGAAATAGGTTTTATCGGCGTTGAAGACTTTGGCTGCGTGCTGTTGGGCCAGGCAGGGTGCCCCTTCATGAATCAGCAGGTCGCCCATTGCCACATCTGCGTTACAAAGGTCGGAACGGAAAAGTGTTTCGCCAAAGTAATCAAAGAATTGTTGGCCGGTAGGATGACGACGGAAGAATTGTCCTCCCTGGTGTCCCGGACAGTCAAATGCGGTATATCCTTGTTCTACGTAATCGACCAGACGACCGAAGAAGGGGGGAAGCAGTTCGCTTTCGTATTTATCGGCTACGGACGCCAGTTGCTTACCGTAATAATCGGCATTACCGTCGTTCAATTCGAAAACGCCGCTGACGCGCAGTAGATCGCTCGCCGGAATATTTTCGCCCTGATTGACTGCAATGAAAACCGGTAGGTTGAATGCGGTTTTCTCTATCTTATCCAGCATGCCGGACGTTGCATCCTGTAAGGAAAGCACGGCGGCACAGACATCAATAAATGACGTATTTTTAATATCAATCGTTTCACGTTCGGTATTAAAACTGTGGGTAACATCTGAACTAACGGCTACTTTTAAATTAAGCTTAGCCATAATATCCTCTTTTTTTTATACAGCGGTGCCTATGCACGAAAATGAATTTGCATATAAGGGAAAAAACTTTTTTTTGCACGCACAGGGACGGTAAAGGAAATAAATAACCTTTACTTCGTTTCTGGCGAAAGCATGAGTATCTCTCTTCGAAAAAATAAATTATTTCGAATAATAAATGGTCTGATTAATGCGAAAAATATGTCTTACCCCAGACGATGTTACCGCCAGGCAAATTTTACACATGTATGAGAGAAAACGTGACCATCCTGAAAAGGGATACTCAGTTTTTAGGGGTAGGGTTATCTAGCGTTGAAGAGATGGAAGTCAAAACAGCTACGATGAGACATTTTCATAATATGCGTCGTTCGCCTGATGTGGGCAGATTTTCTGTTGTTGTTCTCCACTTTTTCCTCCTTATAACTATTCACTAAGTCTCATGACTCGAAGCCAGTATATTGCATAAAATATAAGTTTTTGTGATTTACTTCAAAAAAATATCTTCATTTTTAAATATCTATTCACTTTGTATTCATTTTTGACTGCATAAATAATGCATATTTTTTTATTATGGATGTTGATAAATGAGAGTGTTATGCAACACTTTTCCCTTTGTGGGTGATGCTAGTGCCTTTATTTTTACGTATGGCGCTCATTTTTCCGCTATTAAAGTAAATGAACTGTTAATGATGGTGTTTTTTATGTGGAATTAGCGAATGACTAGCTATGCAGTTAAAGTAAAACTATACGCAATGATATCGCCATTTTTTGTTCAAATATTTATTTTTTCCATTGATTAATTATTTTCGAGTAATAGGTTTGAGTCAAAAGACGGTTTTTATAAGCAATACTTAATATTGTGTGACGCTAGGCAGCGTAAAAGACATTCACTCTACGATTTGTTTAATGTATTCGCTTATTTCCACAAGAAAATAGAGTGTTTAATCTGCTTCTCGCAAGTTTTTTCCATTGTTACATCATTGCAATCACTCATTGCGTATTGGTACGCATAAAGACACAAATGCACTGTATTTAGCGCTAAAACACCTTAGTCTACCGGCATGAATATATCTTGTCGGGAACAGCAAGGGTTTACCTTGCTTGAAATTATCATCGTTTTAGCCATCGTTGCGTTACTGACTGGGGGTGGCATCCATACATGGGTTGATTACCAACAGGCTTTACGTCTGGAACAAAATGCACAACAGCTACTGGATTTTTTTAACCGGGTGCAGGCCAATGCCTATTGGCATAATCAAACGCGTTCGGCTCGTTTGATTCAACAAGGCGAACGATGGTGTATGGTCAGCGATGTCGAGCGCCAGAAAGGTGATGAAATGTGTCGTGAGGAGAATAATCGTCAGTATGTTCGTATGACCAAAGATGCGTCAGTGGCAAAGGCAACAAGTAATAGTTTTGCTTTTTATGGCCTGCGTAGTACCGCACAGGCTGGTCATATGACGTTGATGAGTCCGGCAGGGAAAATACGTCTGGTCATATCGGCTCGCGGACGTATGCGTTTGTGTAGTGAAGAACGTCCCGTTCTGGCGATCCCTTTATGTTAATAAATCGGGGGTTTACGATGCCTGAAATGCTGCTGGCGCTAAGCTTGAGCAGTCTGATTATGTTGTCTGCGGCACAATGGTATCCCATTCTTCGTAGCCAGAGTCAAAACAGTGCCCAGTATTTTCGTCTGGAGCAACTGCTTAGTGCTGTGGTTTCCGGCATTGAGAAAGATGTTCGTCGTGCGGGTTTCTGCGCCGGAGAATGCCAAGGAACACCGATCTCGTTGGGGAATTACCCGGGAGAAAGCCCGAACAGTTGCCTCAATGTCTCCTACGATCTGAATCGTAATGGTGTATGGGATGGGGGAACCATGCAGGAAGAGGAGTCATTCGGTTATCGCCTGCGTGCTGGCGCGTTGGAGATCCAAAGCGGGGCACATAATTGTCATGGCGATCGCTGGGAGAAGCTTTTTGATCCACAAGAGGTCACACTAACGCATTTTCATGTACAGACTTTGTCGGGTCTTTCAGCGCGCAGGATGTATGAGGTGCGATTAAGCGGGTTTTGGACAAAGCGCCCTGTGATTAAGCGTACGGTTACCCGTTTGATTTTGGGTAGAAACCAATGAACAGAAAAAAGCAGTCTGGGAGCAGTACGTTGGTTATGGTGATGCTGATTTCCATTATGGGGCTAATTCTCATGTCTGGCCTACAGCGCCAGCTTGATGCCACGGTACAGATGGGAAATGATGAGCGCCACTATCTACGAGCATTTAATCAGGCTCTATCTTCTCTAAGCTGGGGGATGAATGTTGGCTGGCCCCCATTACAGGATAGCTGGACGTGTCAGAAAATGGCGACAGATATGCTGAATGTATGCCTGAAAAAATCCACCAGTGAAGGGGTAGGTATCTTGCGTGGGGAAGGCGTGCTACCGTTCCAGAGTCGGCCACTCTTCTTGTATCAGCGAGTTGTGTTGTCTGGTATGGCATCCGATCGTCTTACACTCCAGTTTGCTTCCCGTGGATGGCTTGATTTTTGTCCGGATAAAGAGGCTGAACGTTGTGATGAGCCAGAGTAATACCTTAAGCATGAGGCAGTTACCTCTACAATGTGGTTTCAGTTTGGTAGAGACGCTAGTTGCCGCACTGTTGCTGACCGTATCACTGTTGGGGTTATTACAGTACCACCAGGTATTGCAGGAATCTTTCTTGCATCAATGGCAGCAACGTCAGGCGTGGCAGCAGGTAGTACAGCAGTTGGAAGCGTATGATGCGGGAGTCACGTACACTATGGGGTTTAACGACAATACGGGACCCAGTCATGGGGTGAATGGCAATAGCGCTTCTGTTATCGCGAGTGAACGAGGGTGGCAGTCCAGTTTGTCGGAACAAAGGATAACGGCAGAATGTCGAAAAGTGACGGCAACCATGATTACACCGAGAAATTATCAGGCACAGCTTACCCGTTGGTTTTGCCAGTCTGCACAATCAGCTAGTGAATAATACGCAATATATAGTGGCATAACAGGAGCCAGAATGTTTACGGTTTATCATTCTAACCAGTTGGATATTTTAAAAAGGCTGATGGTTGAGCTAATTAAACGTCAGCCGCTTCAGGATCCTTTTCAACAGGAAGTGATTCTGGTGCAAAGCCCGGGAATGGCACAGTGGTTGCAGATTGAACTTGCTGAACATTTTGGTATCGCGGCCAACCTTCAGTTTCCATTACCGGGTGCTTTTTTGTGGGATATGTGTCGCCATGTTTTGCCTGATATTCCAAAAGAAAGCGCCTTCAGCAAAGAGGCGATGACCTGGAAGCTGATGCATTTGCTGCCAGAACAGTTGGAACACCCTGAGTTTATTCCATTACGGCACTATCTTCAGGATGATGACGATCGGCGCAAGCGGTATCAGCTTGCCGGACGAGTGGCTGATCTCTTCGATCAGTACTTGATCTATCGCCCCCTATGGATTGCACAATGGCAGGCGGGGCATCTGGTCGATGGGCTGGGTGGCAATCAGCCTTGGCAAGCGGCTCTGTGGCGTGCATTGGTTGATTACACTCAGGTTTTACAACAGCCAGAATGGCATCATGCGAGCCTGTATCAGCGCTTCATTCTATCGTTAGAACAGGCAAAAAGCTGCCCGGCGGAGCTCCCACCGCGTGTTTTCATCTGTGGCATCTCTGCCTTACCGCCGATCTATTTACAGGCGTTGCGAGCACTGGCTCGTCATATTGATGTGCACTTGCTGTTTACTAATCCTTGCCGCAATTACTGGAGTGACATTCAGGATTACAAGTTTCTTGCCACGCTGAAAAACCGCTCTCGTCGTTTGCATCGCTGGGACGACGCCCAGCCTGAAAATCATCGTCCATTATTTCATGATCGACAACAGGTTGAAGGATTATTCAATGCGGTAGGGGAGCAACAACTCAATAACCCATTACTGGCATCCTGGGGAAAACTAGGCCGCGACCATTTGTACCTTTTAGCCGAGCTTGATGCGGTACAAGAAGTGGATGCGTTTGTGGAATTAGATGCTGATAACCTGTTACAAACGTTACAACGCGATATTTTAGAATTGGAAGATCACGCGGTTGTGGCGGTTAGTTCACAGACATTGGAAACCAGCACAAAGAAACGTTTGTTGGAGGGAGATGATCGTTCGGTGGATGTGCATGCTTGCCACAGTCCACAGCGAGAGGTTGAGGTTTTGCACGATCAAATCTTGTCCATGATGGCCGATGATCCGGATCTCACACCGCGCGATATCATCGTGATGATGGCAGATATAGACAGCTATACGCCATCTATCCAAGCCGTATTTGGTAATGCCCCAGCAGAGCGCTATTTGCCTTTTGCTATTTCCGATCAACGGGCTCGCCATGCTCATCCCGCACTTCAGGCGGTTATTAGCCTGTTAGATTTACCCACTAGCCGTTTTACTGCCGAGCAGGTTTTGGCATTGCTCGAAGTGCCGGCTCTGGCTGCTCGATTTGGTATTCAGGAAGAAGGATTGCGTCGTTTACGCTTGTGGGTTGTCGAATCTGGTATCCGTTGGGGATTGGATGACGATAACGTTCGTGAGCTGTCGTTGCCACCAACCGGGCAGCATACCTGGCGTTTTGGGCTGACGAGAATGCTATTGGGCTATGCAATGGATAGTCAGTCCGGTGATTGGCAGGGTGTCTTGCCTTATGATGAATCCAGTGGTTTGGTTGCTGAACTGGCCGGACAATTGGCTGAATTGCTGATGCAACTTAGCGAATGGCGTCAGCGTCTACGGCAGCCTCGTGCGCTGGTGGAATGGCTGCCTTTGTGTCGCCAATTGTTAGACACTTTTTTTGATGCGGATAGCGAAACAGAGGTTGCGCTGGCGTTGATAGAGAAGCAGTGGCGGCATGTACTTGATATGGGGTTGGCAGCCAGCTATCCACAGTCCGTACCTATTTCCCTGCTACGTGATGAACTGTCGTGCAAGCTCGATCAAGAGCGGCTTAGCCAGCGTTTTTTGGCGGGTTCTATTAATTTTTGTACGCTGATGCCCATGCGTTCTATTCCGTTTAAGGTTGTTTGCCTGCTGGGAATGAACGATGGCGTCTATCCGAGGACATTGCCGCCGCTTGGGTTTGATTTGATGGGGAAAAATCGTCAGCGCGGCGATCGTAGCCGACGTGATGACGATCGCTATCTGTTTTTGGAAGCGATGTTATCCGCACAGAACAAATTATATATCAGCTATATCGGCCGCTCGATACAGGATAATACCCGTCGTTACCCTTCAGTATTGGTGAGTGAGTTGATGGAATATATTGCGCAAAGCCATCATATGCCGGGGGATGAGACGCTTGATATTGATAGCAGTGCGGATCGTGTAATGCGTCATCTCTGTCATGAACACAGCCGGATGCCGTTTGATGCAGAAAATTTTTTGCCGGATCCGATACCACAGAGCTTTGCCGCTGAATGGCTTGCGGCGGCTAATCGACAAGGGCAATCACAGCCTGATTTTGATCGTGAACTTCCTTTACAGCACTATACCGAGATCACGCTGGATGATTTAAAACGTTTTTATCGACATCCGGTGCGGGCTTTCTTTCAGCTTCGGCTGGGTGTTAGTTTCATGCTGCAAAACGATGAGTTACTGGATGAAGAACCCTTTATTGTCGATAACCTGAGCCGCTACCAACTGAATACCGAGTTACTCAATACGCTGATTGTGCAAGGCGATCCTGACCAACTCTATCAGCGAATTCGTGCTGCGGGAGGGTTGCCTTTTGGTGCTTTTGGCGAACTTTACTGGCAGGCTCAACAAGAGGAAATGGCAGAACTGGCTACGCGTATACGTGAGGATATGACATCTGATACTGAGGATCGCCTGGAAGTGGATATCCAAATCGATGATGTGCATATCCGTGGCTGGCTGACTCAGGTACAGCACAATGGTTTGTTGCGCTGGCGGCCTGGAAAACTGTCCATGACGGATGGCATCCTATTGTGGCTGGAGCATCTGGTCTATTGCCTATCAGGCGGCCAAGGAGAGAGCCGCATGTACGGGCGTGAGAAATCCGCATGGCGGTTTGCCCCGATGCCGCAGGAGGTGGCTCAGTCATTTTTACAGCAAATGCTGGATGGTTATCAACAGGGAATGAATAAGCCATTGCTGTTACTCAACAAATCAGGCAGTGCGTGGTTAGCACAATGCTATGATCGTGAAAGTGATAGTATTCAATGGGATGATGATACGCAGAATAAGGCGCGCGCCAAATTGTTGTTAGCCTGGCAAGGTAATATCGGGTTGTCAGGTGAGGGGGAGGATGACTATCTGCTGCGAATTGTTCGTGAATTGGATGAAAGACGAATGAATGACATTATTGCCGCTGCGCAAACCTGGTTGTTACCACCCATTCGTTCTAATCTGGCTTGATTGATGTTGATGTCGTTATTGGAGAATTGCATGCGTAAACCGTTTGTCTGGATGGCCGGATTGTTTCTGGTGTTCACTTTCTGGCTTCCATTGAGTTGGGCTGATACAGGCTGGCAGCCTCTTGAGCAGACTATCCGTAAAAGTGAGAAAGATCCGCGGCAGTACCAGGCGATAAAACTGGATAATGGAATGACCGTTCTGTTGGTTTCCGATCCTCAGGCCACTAAATCCTTGGCGTCATTAGCCTTACCGATAGGTTCGCTTGACGATCCAAACCGTCAATTAGGGTTGGCGCATTACCTTGAGCATATGGTTTTGATGGGTTCGAAACGTTACCCAGAACCAGAAGCACTGTCTGAGTTTTTGAAAAAGCACGGTGGCAGTCATAACGCCAGCACAGCATCTTATCGTACGGCATTTTATCTTGAGGTGGAAAACGATGCATTACAGCCAGCGGTCGATCGTCTTGCGGATGCGATCGCTGAACCGTTACTCGATCCGGTGAATGCCGATCGTGAACGTAATGCTGTCAATGCTGAAATGACAATGGCGCGTTCCCGTGATGGTCATCGGATGGCGCAGGTCGGGGCAGAAACATTGAATCCTGAGCATCCCGGTGCGCGTTTTTCCGGCGGTAACCTGGAAACGCTCAGTGATAAGCCTGACAGTAAATTACATGATGAATTGGTGACGTTTTATCAGCGTTATTATTCTGCCAATCTGATGAAAGGGGTGATTTACAGCAATCAGCCATTGCCTGCATTGGCAAAACTGGCTTCACAGACATTTGGCCGTATTGCTAATCATCAGGCTCATGTTCCTGAGATTACGGTGCCTGTTGTGACGGAAAAGCAGCGCGGTTTGATGATCCATTATGTGCCTGCCCAACCGAGGAAACAGCTGCGCATTGAGTTTCGAGTTGATAACAACAGTCAGGCATTCCGTAGTAAAACAGATACCTATATTAGCTATTTGTTAGGGAATCGCAGTCAAAATACATTATCTGATTGGTTGCAAAAGGAAGGGTTGGTTGAATCAATCGGAGCAGGGGCCGATCCTGTCATTGATCGAAACGGCGGTATTTTTGCCATTTCGGCGTCGCTAACGGATAAAGGGTTAGCGCAGCGTGATGATGTTATTGCTGCGATATTCAGCTATTTGCAGCAGATCCGTCGTGAAGGTATCCAACAGCGTTATTTTGATGAAATCGCCCACGTGCTGGACTTGGATTTCCGCTATCCGTCTATCAGTCGTGATATGGATTATATCGAGTGGCTGGTTGACACTATGCTGCGAGTGCCGATTGAACATACATTAGATGCCATCTATCTGGCCGATCGATATGATCCTAAAGCTATAGCGGAACGTCTGGATGTCATGACGCCACAAAATGCTCGGATCTGGATGATCAGCCCAAATGAACCGCATGACAAGGTGGCTTATTTCGTCGATGCGCCTTATGCCGTGAATAAAATCCCAGACACAACCTTTGCCAAGTGGAAAGCGTTGGGGGCGAAAATTTCGCTGTCGCTCCCGACGACCAACCCTTATATCCCAGATGATTTTTCTTTGATTAAACCCGATACCGGTTTGACGCATCCTAAAATCCTGTTGGATGAACCAGGGTTGCGTGTGCTGTATATGCCAAGCCGTTATTTTGCCGATGAGCCTAAAGCCGAGATTACGCTGCTGCTGCGTAATCAGGATGCTCGTCATTCCGCGCGTAACCAAGTGTTGTTTGCGTTGAATGATTATTTGGCTGGCCTTGCGCTGGATGAACTGAGTTATCAGGCATCGGTTGGTGGAATTAGTTTTTCTACTAAAAGCAACGATGGTCTGGTGATCAATGCGAATGGCTATACTCAGCGTTTACCACAACTGCTGTTGGCGCTGATTGATGGTTATTCCTCATTTACTTCAACGGAAGAGCAGTTGGAGCAGGCCAAATCCTGGTATCTGCAAGAGTTGGAATCGGCAGAAACAGCAAAAGCGTTTGAACAGGCTATGCAGCCAATCCAGTCTTTATCTCAGCTCCCCTATATTGAGCGAGAAGAGCGGAAACGTTTGTTAAACGAGATCAAGTTACAGGAATTGGTTGATTATCGGCGTGATTTGCTGCAAAACGCGACGCCGGAAATGCTGGTTGTCGGTAATTTGCAGCCGGAGAAAGTGACTGAACTGGCGAAGACGCTGAAAGATCGTTTGAATTGTGGTGGTGAAACACTGTGGCGTGGTAATGAAGTCAGAATCGCTCAGTCACAACGCGCCAACCTGCAACGGGCCGGCAGTAGCACTGATTCCGCGTTAGCCGCTGTTTATATCCCTACCGGTTATTCGGAAACGCAAAGCATGGCGTACAGTTCCGTACTGGGGCAGATTATTCAACCGTGGTTCTATAGCCAATTGAGAACAGAAGAGCAGCTTGGCTATGCGGTATTTGCTTTCCCGATCTCCATCGGACGGCAGTGGGGAATGGGTTTCCTGTTGCAGAGCAACAGCAAGCAGCCAGCCTATTTATATCAACGTTATCAGGATTTCTATCAGAAAGCAGAAACACGGTTGCGTGGTATGAAAGCGGAGGAGTTTGAACAATATAAACAGGGCGTCATTAATGAACTGAATCAACGTCCGCAAACATTAGGTCAGGAAATTAGCAGATTACGTAATGACCTGGATCGGGAAAACTTTGCGTTTGATACGCGTGAAAGGTTAATTGATGAAATTAAGCCACTGACGGTAGAACAACTGGCTGATTTCTTCCAGCAAGCGTTGAAGCCAACAGGATTGGCGGTATTGTCGCAGGTTTCCGGCAGTCACCATGGCCAGTCGGAGTATGCGACGGTGCAAGGGTGGCAAACCTATCCGAATGCCTCTTCATTACAGGATACACTCCCTGTCGAGAAGGCGCCGATGGTAAACGCGGATAATACCGCCAATAAGGTGATAGCCAAATGAAGCAAGCCGTGCCGCAATCACTCAATGTTATGACGTTACCACTTTTGGGGGAACGGTTGATTGAGGCATCGGCGGGTACAGGTAAAACCTATACGCTGGCGGCACTGTACCTGCGTTTATTGCTGGGGTTAGGGAAACAATCCGCCTATCCTCGACCGTTACTGGTCGAGGAGATTCTGGTTGTTACCTTTACGGAGGCGGCAACAGAGGAACTGCGTGAGCGTATTCGCGAGAAAATTCACGCGTTGCGCATTGCCTGTCTCCGGGGTGAGAGCGACGATCCCTTGCTGATGAATTTATTGCGTGAAATTCCAGATTGCTTAGGCGCGTCAGAGGTGTTGCTGTCAGCCGAACGGCAGATGGATGAAGCATCAATTCACACAATTCATGGCTTCTGCCAGCGGATATTGAGTACGAATGCGTTTGAATCTGGCGTTCTGTTTGAACAGACGTTGCTCGAGGACGAGCAACCTTTACGCCGCCAGGCTTGCGCTGATTTTTGGCGTCGTTATTGCTATCCGTTGCCAATAGATGTAGCACGCGTTGTCAGTCAGGAATGGAAAGGGCCAGAACATTTACTCGCTGACCTAACGCCTTATCTACAGGGCGAAAGCCCGGTTTTTCGTCATCCTCCAGATGACAATGAAACGTTATTGAGCCGCCATCAACGCATTATTGCGGTTATTGATGCCGTTAAACAACAGTGGTTAGCTTCGGTGTCGGAATTGGAAGCGCTGATTAGTTCATCTGGCGTAGATAAGCGTAGTTACAGCAGTAAGCACTTACCTAACTGGTTGCAGAAAGTGACGCAATGGGCGAAGCAGCCGACGCAGGATTACCAATTACCAAACGATCTGGAAAGATTTAGTCAGCGGGTTTTGTCTGAAAAAACCAAGAAGGGAGAAGCCCCTGAGCATACGGTATTTAGCGCCGTCGAGCAGTTATTGGATACGTCACTTTCTCTGCGTGATGTGGTGATCGTTCGAGCGCTGAGAGAAATTCGTCAATCGATGCGAGAGGAAAAACGCCAGCGTGCAGAATTGGGGTTTGATGATTTGCTTAGCCGCCTGGATGATGCGTTACAACAGCCTGAAGGTAAGCAGTTGGCTCAATCGGTACGGGAACGCTACCCCGTTGCGATGATCGATGAATTTCAGGATACTGACCCTCAGCAATATCGTATTTTTCGTTCTCTCTATGGCGATCAGCCCCAGTGTGGGCTGTTACTGATTGGTGATCCCAAGCAGGCGATCTATGCATTCCGCGGTGCGGATATTTTTACCTATATGCGAGCTCGTTCTGAAGTAAGTGCACACTATACGTTGGGAGTAAACTGGCGTTCTTCACATCAGATGGTGCATGCGGTAAATCGCCTCTTTCAGCGTCTTGAATCTCCCTTTATTTTTGAAGAAATTCCTTTCCTGGCTGTTGAGCCTGCGGCACCTAAACGCGATCTGGCATTTGAGGTCGAGGGTGTTGTTCAGCCTGCACTGCAATTTTGGCTGACAGGTGAAGAAACGATCGGTGTGGGTGATTATCAGCAGCGAATGGCGCGGCAATGTGCGCAGCAGATTCGTGACTGGCTGGCTGCCAGCCAGCGTGATGAGGCATGGCTGAGTACCGGTAAAGGGCGTCGCCAGGTACAGGCATCGGATATGAGTGTGCTGGTGCGCAGTCGTCATGAAGCGGCGCTGGTGCGTGAAGCGTTAGCACGGCTTGCTATCCCCTCTGTCTATCTTTCTAACCGTGATAGCGTGTTCTCGACGCCGGAAGCGCGCGATATCTTGTGGGTTTTGCAAGCGGTATTGGCCCCTGAGCAAGAGAGAACATTGCGCAGTGCCATGGCGACTTCGCTGATAGGGTTGGATGCGCCGATGCTGGATGCATTGGGGCGTAGTGAGGACGATTGGGATGCGCTGGTAGAGGAATTCGCCAGCTACCGTTTACTGTGGCGACTGCGTGGTGTGTTACCGATGCTACGTGCTCTTATGAGCCGGCATCAGTTGGCGGAGAACTTGCTTGCCAGCAATGATGGCGAACGGAGATTGACCGATGTTCTGCATATTGGTGAACTCTTGCAGGATGCCTCATCGGATCTGGATAGCGAGCATGCCTTGGTTCGCTGGCTGTCGCAGCAGATTGTCCAGCCGAATCCACAAGCGGAAAATCAGCAGCTACGTTTGGAAAGCGATCGCCATCTGGTGCAGATTGTGACGATTCATAAATCGAAAGGACTTGAGTACCCGCTAGTCTGGCTGCCTTTTATCAGCAACTTTCGGATTCAGGAACAGGGGATCTATCACGACAGAAGCAGCTATCAGGCTTTGCTTGATTTAAATAGCAGTGAAGACAGCCTGGCACTGGCAGAAGAAGAACGATTGGCGGAGGATTTACGTCTGCTGTATGTGGCGCTGACTCGTTCAATTTATCATTGCAGTGTGGGCGTCGCGCCATTGCAACGTTCACGTAAAAAAAGTGAAAGCAGCGATATGCATCAGAGCGCCCTGGGCTACTTGCTTCAGCGAGGCAAAGAGGCGAGTGCGGCGGAGTTGTTGGCGGAACTTGATGGGATGGCGGGCGAAGGGGTGTCGCTAACGCTTATTCAATCCGATCATGAACAACCGTGGCAACCTGATGAACCTGTGCCGGTTGCTTTACTGGCTCGTCGTTGTGAATGGCTATGGCGTGATGGTTGGCGGATGACCAGTTATTCAGGTTTGCAGCAGCACACGGCGTCTGTGGTACAGGATATTATTCCTCGACTGGATATTGAGGCAATGGGAGCGTGGCGGGAAGAGCCAGACGCACAGTTTACTCCGCATACTTTCCCGCGAGGTGCGAGTCCGGGAACATTTTTGCATAGTCTTTTTGAATCGATCGATTTTACCCAATCAATAGATGATGAATGGCTGGCAGAGCAGCTTCAGTTGCAAGGTCTGGATGATGTCTGGCACCCGGTGCTACGTTCATGGATGGACGCCGTGTTGACCACTCCGCTCAATGATGACGGTATTGTGCTGTCTGCTTTGGCACGTCAGCATAAGCGTGTTGAGTTGCAGTTTTACTTGCCGATTGAGGCACCATTGCAGGCGGCGCAACTTGACGCCTTGACGAAACGTTATGATCCGCTATCAGCACAGTGCCCTCCACTGTTATTCCAACAGGTAGAAGGCATGCTGAAAGGGTTTATTGATTTAGTGTTCCGCTGGGAAGGTCGTTATTACCTGCTGGATTATAAGTCCAATTGGTTGGGCGCAGATGCAAGTGCTTACACACAATCTGCCATGATGTATGCAATGGCTGAGCATCGTTACGACTTGCAATACCAACTATATAGCCTGGCGTTACATCGTTATTTGCGTCACCGCATTGCTGATTACGACTACGAACGGCATTTTGGTGGTGTATTTTACCTGTTTTTACGGGGTATCGATGCTCGTTACTCTGGCAATGGCGTGTTTTATTGCCGTCCACTGGCTGATTTTGTTACCCAGTTGGATCGGCTGTTCCGGGGAAGGGAAAGAGAAGAGGGTGATACGCCATGACCGCTACCGCTGTAACGACGCTCGCCTCGATGACTGATTTACTCGATTTGGCATTGCAGCGTCGGTTATTGAGGCCACTGGATAGGCAATTTGCCCGACTGCTGGCGGATAATGAGCATCCCCATTTATTGCTGGCGGCAGCTTGCCTGAGTGCACAGTCTGGCGCAGGACATGTCTGTTTACCGCTGGATAAGCTGTCCCCGCAGGCGTTATTCGCTGGCAGAGATGATGAGTTAGCACAGCGGATGTGGTCGCTGATAGGGCATCCGGATACGGATGAGTGGCGGCAGCGGTTATTGGCATCGGAAGCCGTCAGCGATGGTAGTTTGCCTACACCATTGGTATTGCAACAGGATCGGTTGTATTTGCAGCGCAACTGGCAAAGTGAGGGGCGTGTCGCGGCGTTTATCACCAGTAAACATCAGTCGTTAATCAATCATGAACCACAAGTTCGTACTGTGCTGGATAGCCTGTTTCCGGCGGTGGACGATGCTGTTGATTGGCAGAAAATTGCGGCCGCAGTGGCGTTAACCCGCCGTATTGCCATTATTTCCGGTGGGCCGGGAACGGGAAAAACGACGACTGTTGCCAGGCTGCTGGCTGCGCTGATTCAGTTGGAAAGTGATCGGCCAGCATTACGTATTCAGTTGGCTGCCCCGACGGGTAAGGCGGCCGCCAGATTAACTGAGTCACTGGGGGGCGTATTAAGTCGCCTGTCGTTGAGCGACGCCGATCGCCTCGCTTTCCCGCAGGAGGCGACGACATTACACCGTTTGTTGGGGGCGGTACCCAACAGTCAACGTTTGCGTCATCATCGGGGAAACCCATTGCACCTGGATGTGTTAGTCGTGGATGAGGCTTCGATGGTTGATTTGCCCATGATGGCTAATCTGATTGAGGCGCTGCCAGAGCATGCCAGACTTATCTTGCTGGGCGACCGCGATCAACTTGCTTCGGTGGAAGCCGGGGCGGTGCTGGGCGATATTTGTCGTTTTGCTGAAACAGGATATAGCCGGAATCGCGTCCAGCAGCTACATCGGTTAACTGGCTATCTCTTGGATGAGGCGAGCGCGGAAAATAATGCTACCGTTGGCGACGGCATTTGCTTGTTGCGCAGAAGCTATCGTTTCGATCAACATTCCGGGATTGGTCAATTGGCATTGGCGGTCAATAGCGGTGACGATCGGCGTGTACGTGCGGTATTGGATGACGATTTTACCGATATTTCCTGTCATCCACTGGTAAATACGGACGACTACCAACGTATTCTGGATCAGTGCGTTGACGGGTATCGTGATTATTTACAGCTTATCGCTGCTGGAACTGGGCCAGTTGCCGTACTGTCGGCATTTCAGCGTTATCGCCAATTGTGCGCCCTGCGTGAGGGGCCGTTTGGCGTATCAGGGTTGAATCAGCGTATTGAACTGGCGTTGCATAAAGCGGGGCTGATTCGTCGGCATCACAATATGCTGAATCGCTGGTATGTTGGCCGTCCGGTGATGATTGAGCGGAATGATGCGGTTCTGGGGTTGTTTAACGGCGACATTGGTATTGCGCTAATGAATGAAAAAGACGAATTGCGCGTTTATTTTCAATTACCAGATGGAAAACTGAAGGCCGTCGCACCCAGTCGTTTGCCCCCTCATGAAACAGCCTATGCGATGACGGTACATAAATCGCAGGGTTCTGAATTTGAGCACACCTCACTGGTACTGCCGAATCATTATTTGCCCGTGCTAACGAGAGAGTTGGTGTATACCGCTGTTACTCGTGCCCGCCAGCGTTTATCGCTGTATACGGAGAGGCAAATTCTGTACCGTGCAGTAAAAACACCGACCCAGAGACACAGTGGATTGGTGGAACGGATAGAGATGATGTTTTCTTCTGACGACGATAATGAACCTGTTTGCTAGCGTTGTGTTAGCTGGTATGCGTTAGCGAACGTGAAAGTCAGGCTGATTCTCGTTCAATCAGTGAAAACCCAATGTCAACAATGGCATCTGCAATCGGCTTACTTTCAATTTTGTCTGCCAACATCGTGGCGGCATCTCTACCTATTTTCCAACGATCCACTCTGACTGTGGTGATCGACGGTGTATTGTGTTCAGCAAAGTTCAGATCGCCAAAGCCGATGACTGCTAGCTTTCCCGGTACATTCAAGCCTCTTGATTCCGCCTCCATAATGGCTCCCTGAGCAAGAGTATCTGAGCTACAAATAATGGCGTCAAATCTATTGCCATGCGAGAGCAGATCGCTCAATCCTTGGCGGCCCAGTGCCAGTGTCGCTGGCAGGGGAAGTGTAATTTCCTGAATGTGGCAATCAGGGTGATGTTGCACAATTTCATAAATTCCGGTTTTTCTTTGTCCGGCTCTCCGATCTTCTGTCCATAGTAGACCAAATTGTCGATGGCCTTTATTTAACAGGTAGTTGCCAATGGTGTTGCCAATTTTTTCGTGAGAAAACCCAACCAGCATATCAAGTGGTGTTGGCGTTAAATCCCAGATTTCAACGATGGGAAGGTTGGCATTGAGAATAATCTTTTTGAGTGTGGGAGAATGATGGATCCCCGTAAGAACAATGCCATCAGGACGACGAGAGAGAATTGTCGTGACAATATCGGCTTCTGATTCATGCGTATAACCGGCAACGCACAGCAGCATATGGTAACCACGAGTTGCCAGTTCATCACTAATCGCCTGAATGGTATCAACAAACATACCATTATTGATTTGTGGAACGATGACCGCGATAAGTTTGCTGCGTTTTGAAGCCAGCCCGCCCGCTAACATGTTAGGAATGTAACCTGTCGCACGGACCGCCTCCATCACCCGGGTCACGGTTTCCGCTCGAACAATCTTGGGATTATTTAACGCTCTGCTGACGGTCATCGGCGAAAGCCCTGCGGCTCTGGCTACATCTTCCAGTGTGGGAGCGCGTACCGGGCTAGTCATGGTGTTTTTGTCGTTTTTCACTCGGTTTATGCCCTCAGTCTTCCAGGTTTCCTGTGTATCAGATTATCGTTGAAGTGACGTATTTTCCAAACATGATTATTCATAAGACGAAGGTATACCGGCATTGCGACTTTGTATTTATGTACGCGTCCTTTTATGTGAGTTTTCTTTGGTATTGGCGGTTTGCATAAAATGGTTGCGTTATCATTGTTGTTTTTGATGAGTGATTTCATTGTTTTTATTGTGGCTATTTTTTCTTTTTTAGCGCAATAAAGATTAATTTGTGATCTGTTTTGCATCTTTGAGCTCTTTTTGTGTTCATTTTACTTTGGTTGATTGATTATGTTTGCGCAATCATTTTTAAAGGAGAAGGACCAATGACTCTCAGTGCGAACTCAGATGCTGTCAGCTATGCGAAAACGACGAATGTTAAAACGGCCGCCGAGACAGGCGATCGGATTGAATGGGTAAAAATCTCTCTGGCCTTCCTGCCATTAGCAACACCAGTGAGTGACGCCAAGGTTTTGACCGGACGGCAAAAACCGCTGACCGAAGTCGCCATTATTTTTGCTGAAATACGTAGCCGGGATGGGTTTGAGGGTGTGGGTTTCAGTTATTCAAAACGTGCAGGTGGGCAGGGTATTTACGCTCATGCCAAAGAAATTGCAGATAATCTTATTGGTGAAGACCCCAACGATATCGATAAAATTTATACCAAGCTGCTATGGGCCGGGGCATCTGTCGGTCGTAGCGGTATGGCTGTACAGGCGATTTCCCCCATTGATATTGCGCTATGGGATATGAAAGCCAAGCGTGCGGGTTTGCCACTGGCGAAACTGTTGGGGTCCCATCGTGACTCCGTACAGTGCTACAACACGTCTGGCGGTTTTTTGCATACGCCATTAGAACAAGTGTTAAAAAATGTGGTGATTTCTCGTGAGAGCGGCATTGGCGGGATAAAACTGAAAGTTGGTCAACCGAATACGGCAGAGGATATCCGTCGACTGACTGCGGTACGTGAAGCGTTGGGAGACGACTTCCCATTGATGGTGGATGCGAATCAGCAATGGGATCGTGAAACGGCGATTCGTATGGGGCGGAAAATGGAGGCGTTTAACCTCATTTGGATTGAAGAACCGCTTGATGCTTACGATGTAGAAGGGCATGCGGCATTGGCGGCGGCGCTGGATACGCCGATTGCGACGGGGGAAATGCTGACCAGTTTCCGTGAACATGAGCAACTGATTCTTGGGAACGCCAGTGATTTTGTGCAGCCTGATGCGCCACGCGTCGGAGGGATTTCGCCTTTCCTGAAAATTATGGATTTAGCTGCAAAACATGGTCGCAAACTCGCACCACATTTTGCCATGGAAGTGCATTTGCATTTGGCGGCGGCTTACCCGATTGAACCCTGGCTGGAACATTTTGAATGGTTAAACCCACTCTTTAATGAACAACTGGAGTTACGTGATGGCCGTATGTGGGTTTCCGACCGTTTAGGGCTTGGTTTTACACTGAGCGAACAAGCAAGAAAATGGACGGCATTGACTTGCGAGTTTGGTAAACACCCCTGATAGACTCGCGATACTTTGCGTTGTCTGTGCATTGGATGGTCAAATGTGTTGCCGACAGATTTGACCTTCGCTTGCCGTGTGACAAGTCATATGAATGCGTCTTGCTCTGGCGCGGCAACGATTTGCGTTATTCAATGCGATAACGTTTATCCTGAGACTTGAATTATTTCGCGAATGGTCACGTGGTTACTCTTTATTTTATTAGCCACGTTAATTAGCTGTACACCTACTTAATCTAATTAAATGCAACCCTATTTGACGGGAGTTGTTTGTCATGACTATATTAAAAAAACGAACAAATGTTCGATATACGATATTAGTGTTTCTTTTTTTAGCAACTGTTTTTAATTATGCAGATCGGGCAACACTTTCTGTTGTTGCCCCTTTTATGAGTAAAGAATTAGGCTTTGACCCAGAGGTCATGGGGATGGCATTTTCTGCTTTTGGTATTTCCTATGTCATTATGCAAATACCAGGTGGATTATTGCTCGACCGATTTGGTTCCCGTTTGGTTTATGGTGTGGCTTTGATCGCCTGGTCGATTGTGACGATGTTCCAGGGAACGATCTATCTGTTTTCTTCACCGCTCATGGCGCTTATTTTCCTGCGTTTATTAATGGGGGCTATTGAGGCACCAGCATTCCCTGCCAATAGTCGCCTCAGTGTGCAATGGTTTCCAAACAAAGAAAGGGGATTTGTCACATCAGTTTACCAAGCGGCTCAATATATTTCCCTGGGTATCGTGACACCATTAATGACAATTATTTTACATAATTTAAGTTGGCACTATGTGTTTTATTATATTGGTGCCATTGGTGTAGTACTTGGGATATTTTGGTTCATCTATGTTCAGGAACCATTTAAAAGTAAGAAGATCAACCAGGAAGAAATCGATTATATTTCTGCCGGTGGTGGGGAACCTCATCTTGGTGTGAATAAAAAGAAAGATAAAATTACGTTTTCACAAATTAAATCTGTCTGCGTTAATCGTATGATGATCGGTGTTTATATCGGCCAGTTTTGTGTGACGTCTATTACCTGGTTTTTTCTGACCTGGTTTCCGACCTACCTATATCAGGCAAAAGGAATGTCAATCTTGAAGGTGGGGTTAGTTGCCTCAATTCCTGCCATTGCGGGTTTTATTGGTGGGTTAATCGGCGGGATCTTCTCTGATTATTTATTGCGGCGCGGCTATAGCCTGACCCTGTCACGTAAACTTCCGATTGTGTGCGGCATGTTGCTATCTTGTACGATTGTTACGGCCAACTATACCACTTCTGAAGTGGTGGTTATTGGTGCGATGAGCCTGGCATTTTTTGCGAAAGGATTTGGCAATCTGGGATGGTGTGTATTAAGCGATACTTCGCCAAAAGAAGTATTAGGTATTGCAGGTGGTGTTTTTAACATGTGTGGCAACATGGCCAGTATTATTACCCCTTTGGTTATTGGCTTTATTTTGTCATCCACACAGTCGTTTGATTACGCCATTTTATATGTGGGATCGATGGGCGCAATTGGTCTTGTTGCCTATTTATTTATCGTCGGACCGTTAGAACGTATCAAAATCGAGTCGGGGTCGTCAGCACCATAACATCGGGTAATTAGTGTCTTGTTGACACATTGCTGTTCCGCAGATTTGCACTCCTCCGGAACAGCTTTTTTTATGCTTATTAATACGCTAGCGCCACACCTCTCGACTATTTGACTAAGTCCAGCACCAAAATTTTTGAGCGACGCTGATAGTTGTATAGCGCCTGCTTTTTCTTCGGCAGCATTTCTACTTCAGCCAGTAAGAACCCGCGCTCCTGGAACCAATGGATGCTGTGGGTCGTCAGAACAAATAGCTTATGTAACCCTTGCTGGCGAGCCTGTGCCGCGATTCTTTGCAGCAGCATGTCGCCGCGTGAAGAACTGCGATAGTCCGGGTGAACGGCAACGCAGGCCATTTCACCAATGCTTTCTTCCGGGAAAGGATAAAGAGCTGCACAGGCGATGGTCAGGTTGTCGCGCACAACGACGGTAAACTTGTCGATTTCTATTTCCAACTGTTCGCGGGAACGTCTGACCAATATTCCTTGCTGTTCCAACGGGCGAATCAGTTCCAGAATGCCGCCGATATCGTTAATCGTCGCTCGCCGTACCTGCTCGGCGCTTTCCATGACGATTTGTGTCCCGATACCATCACGAGAAAACAGTTCTTGTAGTAAGGCTCCATCATCCTGATAGCTAATCAGATGGCTGCGCCGTACTCCGCTGCGGCAGGCTTTCACCGCCCCGCGTAAAAAACGCACGGTGCCGGAGTGATAGTCACCACTGGCTTCCAGTGTTTCCACACGCCGTTGGGCATCATCGGGAAAAAGCTCAGAAATAATGTTGCCTTCCTCGTTGATCACACCTTGTGAGGAACAAAAACCAATCATCTTTTCTGCTTTCAGTTTGATGGCCAGTTGTGTCGCAACTTCTTCCGAGGTCAGGTTGAAACTTTCACCCGTGACGGAAACGGCAACGGGGCCTAACAGGACAATCGCTCCACTGTTTAACTGGCGGTGCAGCGCTTCTTCATCGATTCGGCGAATGCGGCCACTGTGGCAGTAGTCCACACCATCGTCGACGCCAAGTGGTTGGGCGATAACAAAGTTGCCGCTCACCACGTTGATATGTGCCCCTTGTAGCGGCGTATTATTCAGGCTCATTGATAACCGTGCGGTGATGTCTAGCTGCAACATACCTGCGGCCTGTTTAACCAGTTCCAGCGTAACGTTATCCGTGATACGGGTGTTTTTATGGTAATGGGGCTCGTAGTGATGAGTTGTCAGATTCGCATCGATCTGCGGGCGGGCACCGTACACCACAACCAGTTTGATCCCCAGACTATGTAGTAGCCCGATATCATTGACAATGTTAGCGAAGTTTTCATGTTCGATGGCTTCTCCGCCCAACATGATGACAAACGTTTTGCCACGATGGGCATTAATATAAGGAACTGAATGACGAAAGCCTTGAACCAGTTCTGTACTACGTTCCTTCACTGTGAGCCCTCTTTGCATTTTTATTCGTAATTTTTGTATTTTTATTCTTTATGAGGCAAAAGGCAAGGGGTAAGTAGCTACGCCGAAATTTTAGTGACAAATTCAGCATTCACCCTGCTTTCAGCTCATGTCAGCAATGGTGTTTAGGTGTAAATAGGCGCATTTCTCAAGTTAGTCGAATCGCTCTATCATTCACACGTTGGTCATCCGGCCGCTGACGGTCGTACCGCGCATTTCACTCCGGTGATAATGGGAAAAGAGGAAAGGAAGTTGTTTTCTTCTGTTCGCTAGAAATAAAGATATAAAACATAAACATGATTTTTGCATGACAGCACAGGGGAGATTCGTTAAAGTTTTTGATAATTTTCTTATTTTGCTTTTGGCAATGACACAGTAATCAGACCGGAGTTGCATGTCTCATTCGAATCACAACCTGACTCGGCGGCGCTTATTGCAAAGCGCAGCAGCAACTTGGCTGTTAAGTGTGAGTGGCGTAGGGCTGGCGGCAACGGTGCAGGTCATCGCGGTGCGCGTCTGGCCTTCCTCTTCCTATACCCGCGTTACGCTGGAATCTAACCGTGTATTGAAATACAAGCAGTTTGCCCTCAGTGACCCAAATCGTATTGTGGTGGATATTGAAGGTATCCATCTAAACAGCGTATTGAAGAATATTTCTGCTCAGTTTCAGCAAAACGATCCATTGATTAAAGAAGCTCGTATCGGCCAATTTGATAAAAATACCGTGCGGTTGGTATTGGAACTGAAGCAGAACGCCAGTGCCAAATTGTTTACTTTGGATCCGGTGGCTGAATTCAAGCATCGTCTGGTGATGGATCTTTATCCTGACGCAGGTAAGTACGATAACGAAGAAGACCCATTGCTGGCGTTGTTGGAAGATTACAATAAGGGCGATCTGGAGCGGACATTGCCAGCAGAGGCGCCTAAAGCAGGGAAGGCCGGTCGAGATCGTCCGTTGATTATTATGCTGGATCCTGGCCACGGTGGAGAGGATCCCGGTGCGATTGGTAAAAACAAGACGCGTGAAAAAGACATTGTTTTGCAGATTGCCCGGCGATTACGCACGCTGATCGATCGTGAATCCAATATGAAATCCTATATGACTCGTAATGAGGATGTGTTTATCCCATTACGTGTACGTGTGGCGAAAGCCCGTAAGCAGCGAGCCGATCTGTTTATCTCTATTCATGCGGATGCGTTCACCAATCGTTCCGCCAGAGGATCGTCGGTATTTGCCTTATCGAAAAAAGGGGCAACCAGCACAGCGGCTAACTTTTTGGCACAAACGCAGAACGAGTCGGATTTGATTGGTGGTGTGAGTATGAGTGGCGATCGCTATCTTGACCATACCATGTTTGATCTGGTGCAGACGGTTACCATTAGCGATAGTTTGAAATTTGGTCAGGAAATTCTGACCAGATTAGGCAAAGTAAACCGCTTGCATAAAAACAGTGTCGATCAGGCGGGTTTTGCGGTATTGAAAGCGCCGGATATCCCTTCCGTACTGGTGGAGACGGCATTTATCAGCAATCTTGAAGAAGAACGAAAGTTACGAACCAGCCATTTTCAACAGCAGATTGCCGAATCCATTTTAGCAGGCATCAAGGCCTACTTTGCCAGTCCATCAAAACGATAAATCGTGTGTTAAGAAAGCCGCGATGCGCAGCCAGAGCGGTAATCCGGATGATGGCTGAGGGTTGAGAGCAAATAAAAGCCATAAAAAAAGCACCCTTCAAGGTGCTTAATTATCGATAATCAATTGGTTGCGGGGGCCAGATTTGAACTGACGACCTTCGGGTTATGAGCCCGACGAGCTACCGGGCTGCTCCACCCCGCGTCCGTCTTGATATCTTGTCTTCTGATGGCTAACACACATCAGTAATTGGTTGCGGGGGCCAGATTTGAACTGACGACCTTCGGGTTATGAGCCCGACGAGCTACCGGGCTGCTCCACCCCGCGTCCGTGGATGCGCACTATACTCCCCATGAGCGTCTATGCAACCTATTTCTGCAAAAAGTACGGTAATGTTGGTGTGGATGCTGAACTTAACAGCAAATGGCCTGTTTTTTAAACACAATGCCGATTTATACGAGGTGTTGCGTTTCTTTCTCTATAGGTGTTTGTTATCGTTCGATAGTGGATTTATTTGATGTCAAAAGTGAGCGCAACGAAGATGAAAGGATGTTGGGGTAAATATGTGCTGATCGGTCTGGTGATAGCAGTTTTAGCTGGCTGTGAGTCCAAACCGACCGACCGAGGGCAGCAATATAAAGATGGACACCTCAACCAGCCTTTGGAATTAGTGAATGAGCCTAATGCCAAGGGAAAACCAGTCAATGCGCGCGATTTTATCACGCAAGTTTCAGAAATCAGGTCGGCTTCCCCTGGCCTTTATACCCGTAATACGCATATTTTTCAGGCTATTGAAAACTGGATGATGGCCGGTGCGGATACGCGCCAATTGAGCAAGTTTGGCTTGGGTGCCTGGCAGATGGAAGGCGTCGACAATTTCGGTAACGTTCAGTTCACTGGTTACTATACGCCGGTGGTGCAAGCCCGTTATACCCGTCAGGGCGAGTTCCGGTATCCACTTTATGCTATGCCGTCACGCGGTAAGAAAAATCGGCGACTGCCGGATCGTGCGGCTATTTATTCTGGCGCATTGGATGAGCGTTTGGTTCTGGCATGGAGTAATTCGTTGGTGGATAACTTTATGATGGAAGTGCAGGGAAGTGCCTATATTGATTTCGGCGATGGGCGACCACTCACGTTCTTTGGTTATGCGGGGAAAAATGGTCATGCTTATCGCAGTATTGGCAAAGTGCTGATCGATCGTGGCGAAGTTGCCCGTGAAGATATGTCGATGCAGGCCATCCGCAAGTGGACAGAACAGCATAGTGAATATGAAGTTCGCGAATTACTGGAGCAAAATCCCTCTTTTGTGTTCTTTAAACCGATGATGGCAGCCCCGGTCAAGGGAGCCAGTGCTGTACCGCTAGTGGCGAAAGCGTCTGTCGCTTCTGACCGCTCGCTAATTCCGGCAGGAACCGCTTTACTGGCTGAAGTGCCATTGTTGGATAATGAAGGCAAATTTACAGGCCGGTATGAAATGCGTTTAATGATTGCGCTGGATGTTGGCGGGGCCATTAAAGGACAGCATTTTGATATCTATCAGGGGATAGGTCATGAGGCTGGACATGCTGCCGGTTTTTATAATCACTATGGTCGCGTATGGGTATTAAAAGATAAACTGAGTGCAAATGATAATAATGCTGGTTCATTTTTCGCCAGCAATGCCCAAAATTAACCCTGTATTGTTTAATCCATCAGACGTGGTTAACGAGTCTAACCACTTCTGATGGGAACTTGAATTACGAACCTTGCTGATTATTCTTTAATCTTTTGCTTTTTCTCGCTAAGTAAATCGATTTAATTTTCTTTGAAAAAAATCACTACCCGGTAATATTTCATTCGAACTTATATTAAGGTGTGACAATATATTTCTTGAGTCTTATTGTCTGGTTTTGGGTATAGACAAGAGGTTAAGTTAATTTTTTGCAGCGCTTAATTTGTTCGTTGCTATTTTTTTATCATAAAATAATGATGACGGGGAATGATGATGAAAGTAAAAATATTGACTGCGGCCTTGGCTTCTTTAATAAGCATTAATGCCCTGGCAGTAACGATTGACTATCGGCATGAATTTAAAGATACGGCTAAAGCCGATCATAAAGATCGTCTGCTTATTTCGAATCGTTTCGCCAATGGCTTTGGGTTATCTCTTGAGGCCAAATGGGGACAGCATGGCAATGACACTACGCCAAATAAACCATTTAATGAAAGTGTGAGTAATGGTACAGAAGTTATCGCCAGCTATTTATATAAAATAAATGATACTTTTTCATTAGAGCCTGGGTTCTCTCTGGATTCAACATCAAATTCCAATAACTATCGCCCATATTTACGCGGTAAGGCCAATATTACTAATGATCTCTCAGTCAGTTTACGTTATCGCCCTTACTATAAACGTAATAGTAATAATATTGGTAAAACGGATCCAACGTCAGAGAATGGTTATAATCTGACAACGGTTGTCAGCTATAGCTTCCTGAAAGATTTTCAGGCTGATTATGAACTGGATTATCAAAAAGCCAATTCGGCAGGCGTGAAATTAGCGGATAATGAGAACTACAGTATTGTTCATGATTTTAAAGTCTCTTATAAATGGGATAAAAACTGGCGACCTTATGTTGCATTGGGAAATACGCCAGAGTCTAAATCTACTGATAATCGCCAAACGCGTTACCGCGTTGGTGTTCAGTATAGTTTCTGACTTATGAAAATAATGTCAGTGTTAAAAACAGACTTTAAATGGTTTAAATTTAAATAAAACGATAAATGAGGCCTAGGGATGGGCCAAGTCAATTCATAGGCAACTTGAAGTATTACGGGTATAAATGGCATGCGTTGTTGGGTGGATGTAGTGCGGGTTTAGCGCTATCCTGAGGCGTTTTGTTTTTCTTAAGCTAAAGGTTGGATGCAATGGGGTCGCAATTATCTGAAGCCTATTTACAGCGTTTCGGCGGCACTGCCCGGTTATATGGTCAGCAAGCGCTGACGCTGTTTTCTCAGGTCCACGTGTGCGTGATTGGTATTGGCGGAGTAGGGTCATGGGCGGCAGAGGCGCTGGCTCGCACCGGTATTGGCGCGATTACCCTGATCGATATGGATGATGTGTGTGTCAGTAATACCAACCGACAGATTCATGCGCTGCGCCAACATACCGGACAGGCAAAAACAGACGTGATGGCAGAGCGCATTCTGGCGATTAATCCGGAATGCAACGTCACCTGCATCGACGATTTTATCAGCGCTGAAAATGTCGCTGAATTACTCGATCGTCGTTTTAGCTATGTTATTGATGCCATTGATAGCGTACGTCCGAAGGCCGCACTGTTATCGTATTGCCGCCGCCATAAAATTCCGGTTGTCACAACGGGAGGCGCGGGGGGACAGATTGACCCGACGCGGATTGAGGTTGTCGATTTGGCGAAAACCATTCAGGATCCGTTGGCAGCTAAGTTGCGTGAGCGGTTGAAACGTGATTTTAACGTGGTGAAAAACAGCAAGGGAAAACTAGGGATTGATTGCGTGTTTTCCAGTGAGCCTTTGGTTTATCCGCAGCCAGATGGTTCGGTATGTGCTTCCCGTAACATGGCCGAAGGGACCATGCGTATGGATTGTGCTTCGGGTTTTGGTGCCGCGACAATGGTAACGGCAACCTTTGGTTTTGTGGCGGTGTCCCATGTGCTGAAAAAGATGATGGGCAAAATGCAACGCGAAGCCGCGAATATGTCGAGGTAAACGTTTTACCGAAGCGATGGTTTTACTGAAACGATGGTTTTGCTGAAGCTGCAACATGTTCAGCAATTGTCTGGATTCTGGTAGCCAGTGCGGCCAGTCCGCTGGCGCGTGAAGCACTTAGCTGAGCGCGCAGCCCCAGCGTATCAAAGAGGGCTAGTGGATCTTCCTGTAATAATATTTCAGCCGTTTTCCCTTCTACCGCTGTAAGCAAGATTGCCAGCAGACCCCGAACAATGCGTCCATCGCTGTCGCCATAAAAATGCAGCGAACCATCTTCCTGACATTGATAGCCTAACCACACCTGATTTTCACAGCCTGATAATGACAGTGTGTCGTTTTTTAACGCCTCCGGCAAAGCTGGTAACGCTTTTGCCAGTAAAATCAATTGCCGATAACGTTCTTCCCATGAGCGGCAGGTATCGAAACGTGCTTGTAGATCCGTTATTTGGATTTGGTGGCCAAAAGGATGAATCGTGGTAGGCGTAACCGTCATGATGTGTATCCGTTAATCCGCAAGAAGTTCAAGAGCGAGTCTGGTTGCTGTGATGAGCGACGTGACATCCTGCTCGTTGTTATAAGGCGCAAAAGAGGCGCGCAACGTTCCACTGACGCCTAATGCTTCCATCAATGGCTGGGCGCAGTGATGGCCTGCTCGTAGCGCAATACCACTCTCCGCTAGCAGTGTGACCAAATCGCTGTGATGAACGCCTACAAACTCAAATGACAGAATGCTGGCGTCAGTGCAGCGAAAGCTACGAAAACCAGGGAACTGTTGAGCAAACTGCATTTCTGCCTGAGCCGCCAGATTCTGGCTATGCCGTTCAGCGCCTTGCCAATCCAATCGGGATAACCAGTCAATTGCCGCCGAGAGGCCTAGTACACCGGCGATATGCGGCGTGCCTGCTTCAAAACGATGAGGAATGGACTGCGGTGTGAAACCGTCAAAAGAGACTTGAGTCATCATCTTGCCGCCGCCGTGCCAAGGCTCCATTTGCTCCAGCAGGGCAATTTTGCCGTATAGCACGCCTAACCCCGTTGGCGCATACAATTTATGTCCTGAGAACGCGTAAAAATCGATATCCAAAGCGCGAACGTCAGGAGGACAGTGCACCATTCCCTGTGCTCCGTCTACGACGACGATGGCACCGTATTGATGAGCCAGTTGGATCGCCTTTGCCAAATTAGGTCGTCCCCCCGTCACGTTTGACATGTGGCTCAGCGCTAACACGCGGGTTTTGGCCGTTAACAGACTGGCAAGCTGTTCAATATCAGGTAGCCAATCTGTGCCTATCGGGAGTTTTATCACGCGAGCGCCAGTTTGTTTTGCCACCATCAGCCAGGGGATTAAATTCGCGTGATGTTCTGTTTCGCTGACAATAATTTCGTCGCCCGGTTGCAGACGAGGACGGGCATAGCTTTGGGCTACCAGATTTATCGCTTCCGTCGCGCCTTTTGTCCAGACAATCGCACGGGGATCGTCGGTATTCAGCAGGGCGGCAACCTGTTCCCGAGCATGTTCAAATTGTTGTGTCAGAGCTTGTGCTGCCTGATGCTGGCTGCGATGAACCGTGCCATTTCCCGTACGATAAAACTGTTGTACGGCATCAATGACGCACTGAGGTTTTAAGGCCGTGGCTGCACTGTCCAAATAGGCCGTGGCATGTTTCAGTGCGGGGAATTGTTGGCGAAACGATGTGGCGTTAAACGGTGTCATGATCATCCTCTTTTGAGGTGTCAGATCCTGTCTCATTTTGTCGGGGGAAACAAGTTTAGGACGATGCCTAATGCCACTTTAATGGAAAAAAACAGGAACCTTGCTACGCTTTAAACTGTTAAGTTTCAGGATTTCCTGATGTATAAGGTCAATCAAAAGACATTTTAATTCACCTGGAGTTAACTATGAAGAATAAAATCTCTATTTTTGCCGCCATTATCATGGCTTTTTCTCTGACTGCCTGTTCAAGTAACTACGTCATGCATACCAATGATGGGCGCTCGATTATCGCAGAAGGTAAACCCAAGGTGGATGACGAAACTGGCATGATCAGCTATACCGATGCGTATGGTCACCAGCAGCAAATCAACCGTGATAATGTGAAGGAAATGGTTGAAGCGAAGTAATGATTATTACTGTGATAAAAAAAGCACCGCAATTGCGGTGCTACATATGAAATCACTATGGACAGACAGGGTAAATGTTCAGGAAGTGAATTTAGGTAGACTCGCTACCGTGTCTGAAAAGGCAGACAATAAATAGCAAACACAACATCACAACCACAAGCCAAAAGCACCTCAGGTTAACCCTCCGCACTTTTCGTTCCGGCTCAGGAAGTTGGCTTAATATAGGTATTTGCTGGTAGATCCTCAACGGACAATTTATAATGCCTCGGATTATAAAAACTAATACCACTGCGATGCTTCAGGCCGTGTGCAAATCGTTCAAAATGGCGATATTTTATCCTGTGATTTGAAGCATGACGGGTATTGATAAATGCAGATATCGACGGCGTTACTCATCGATCAATAAAAGAATTTTATTCATGTCAAAACGTCTGCCACCACTTAATGCTTTGCGTGTATTTGATACCGCTGCTCGTTATCTAAGCTTTACCCGAGCGGCGGAAGAATTGTTCGTGACTCAGGCTGCGGTGAGCCACCAGATAAAATCTCTGGAGGATTTTCTGGGGCTTAAATTATTTCGTCGCCGTAATCGTTCTCTGCTTCTGACAGAAGAAGGCCAAAGTTATTATCTTGATATAAAAGAAATCTTCTCATCACTTAATGAAGCGACACGGAAGCTGCAATCGCGCAGTGCGAAAGGCGCGTTGACGGTCAGTTTGCCTCCGAGTTTTGCCATTCATTGGCTGGTGCCACGATTATCGAGCTTTAACTCAGACTATCCCGGTATTGATGTACGAATTCAGGCTGTTGATCGGGATGAAGATCGGTTGTCGGACGATGTTGATGTTGCCATTTTCTATGGTCGTGGCAATTGGCCTGGGTTACGGGTAGAGAAATTGTATGCTGAATATCTCTTACCCGTTTGCTCGCCCCTGTTGTTGACTGGCGATCATCCACTGAAAACACCAGGTGATCTGGTGGCTCATACGTTGTTACATGATGCCTCGCGCCGCGACTGGTTAGCCTATACGCGTCAGTTGGGGATACAGATTAATGTGCAGCAGGGGCCGATTTTCAGTCATAGCGCGATGGTGTTACAGGCGGCTATTCACGGGCAAGGGGTCGCGTTGGCAAACAATGTGATGGCGCAAACCGAGCTGGAAGCGGGTCGTTTGGTCTGCCCGTTTAACGATGTTTTAGTCAGTAAAAATGCTTTTTATCTGGTATGTCATGACAGCCAAGCGGAACTGGGTAAAATAGCCGCCTTTCGGCACTGGATCCTGTCGCGAACGGCCAGCGAGCAGGAAAAATTCCGTTTCCGCTATGACAACAGTACGCACTGAGGCGAAATGTGTCTCAGATTCATAACCGATTCAATTGGATAATAACGATGAATAGTCGTTTCATGCTGGTGTTTTCTGCCGTCAGCGGCTTTGTTTTTGTCGCACTGGGCGCTTTTGGGAGCCATGTCTTAAGTAAAACGCTGGGAGCGACCGAACTTGCCTGGTTACATACCGGGTTAGAGTATCAGGCATTTCATACATTGGCGATTCTGGCGCTGTCTATCGCCATGTATCAGCGTACCAATCTCTGGTTTTACTGGAGTAGCGTTTTTCTGGCGTTGGGAACCGTGTTGTTCAGCGGAAGTTTGTATTGTCTGGCGCTGTCACACCTGAAACTTTGGGTTTACATCACGCCAATTGGCGGCTTCTGTTTTCTGGTGGGTTGGCTGTTAATGTTAGTTGGCGCATTGCGTCTGAAGAGAAAGGCTGAACGCCATGAATAAAGTTATTTTGTACTGTCGTCCGGGATTTGAAAAAGAGTGTGCGGCAGAGATAACGGATAAGGCAACGCATCACAATGCCTATGGCTTTGCCAGGGTTAAAGAGAATAGCGGCTATGTGATTTTTGAATGTTACCAGCATGAGGATGCGGATCGACTGATAAAGGAATTGCCGTTTCATGAGCTGATTTTTGCCCGTCAGATGTTTGTCTGCGGTGAGTTATTACGCGATCTGCCGCCGGAAGACCGTATTACCCCGATTGTTGGCATGTTGACGGGGGCGGTCGAGCGAGCGGGTGAGCTACGTGTTGAAGTCCCCGACACCAATGAAAGCAAAGAGCTGATGAAATTCTGTCGCAAGTTTACCGTGCCTTTGCGTGCGGCATTGCGTGAAAATCATATCCTGCTGGGACATGAGAAGGCAGATCGGCCAGTGGTTCATGTGCTATTTATTGCGCCGGGTTGTTGTTATGTTGGGTATTCCTACAGCTTCAACCATTCGCCGTTCTATATGGGTATTCCACGTCTGAAGTTTCCATCAGATGCCCCGAGTCGTTCTACCTTAAAGTTGGAGGAAGCGTTTCACGTTTTCATTCCTGCTGATGAATGGGATGAACGATTAGGCAGTGGCATGTATGCGGTTGATCTCGGGGCTTGTCCCGGTGGATGGACTTATCAACTGGTGAAACGCAGCATGATGGTTCATGCCGTGGATAACGGCCCGATGGCACCCAGTTTGATGGATACCGGACAGGTTATGCATCATCAGGCCGATGGTTTCCGTTTTGAACCACCGCGTAATAACGTTTACTGGCTGGTTTGTGACATGGTGGAAAAACCGGCCAAAGTAACCAGTCTGATTGCCGACTGGCTGGTCAAAGGCTGGTGTCGTGAAGCCATCTTTAATCTGAAATTACCCATGAAAAAGCGTTATGAGGAAGTGTCGCAGAATTTGGCGTTACTTAATGCTCGTCTGGCTGAAAATGGTATTAATGCGGAAGTTCATGCTAAACAGCTGTACCACGATCGTGAAGAAGTCACTGTCCACGCACGGCGCTTTTGGGCCGCGGTGCCGGGGCGACGCGACGAGCGTTAGGTGATTGAGAGGTATGCTATACGCCCCTCTCTTTCTTGATGTATTGGTTCATTGGGCTGTTTGTGGCACCTCTACGTTGATATGTAGAGTATCGTAGCGCCAGTATTCAAAATCACAGTCGATAATGCGGTTATGCTGATCGCGATTGATACGAGTAATGAATAGCGCCGGATTATTTTCGCTGGTTTTTAGCGCCTGTGCCGCAAGGGCTGGAAAGGTGGTAGGCAGCATGCCGAACCAGACTTTGCCGTAGCGAATGTCATAACGCCGAAGGTAGAGCTCGGTTAATGACTGCGTAAGATCTTCCTGCAATATGCCAGGGAAATACGCAGGATTCAGGTAATGCTCGACATACAGCACCGCCCGACCATCGATGCGCCTGACCCGTCGAATGCAGTAAACGCGGGTGTTTGATTCCAGCCCAAGGTGTTGCCCAATGTTGAGTGGTGTGCCGATTTCACTGGCTTCCAATACCTGAGTGGTGGGCCGACGACCTTGCTCGTGAGCCATCGCGTGGAAGTGACTGCGTTTGAGCGGATTATAATTTAGGCGTGGGGGGCTGACAAACCAGCCTCGACGCTCCTCCCGATAGATTTTGCCCTGAGACTCCAATTGCCCTAGCGCTTCACGTAGCGTAATGCGTGTTGTGGCGAAGCGTGCGCTGAGAATGCGCTCTGCTGGCAAGCGATCGTTATGTCCTAGCGTCCCTTGTTCTAACCAACCAGCGATAGCCTGGCTAATCGCGGTGACAGTGGTTCCTCGCGATGTTGCCGTTTTATGCACCACAGCCGTTCTACGTGCAATTTTGCTGCTGTTATCGGTGTCGTTTTCTGAACATCCTTTTTCTGCCATTTTTCTCGTCATGTTGAGTGAATATGCACTAGCGAGTGGATTGGCTACAGAACCTAACAAAAAAAACAGGCGGAGGATACCGTCATAAAACAGTCATAGGTCTTCGGTAAATTGGCGATGTGTTGCTGGACTAGACCAGTAATCCTATTCCTCCCATTAATCGGAGCATTACATATTATGAAACGATTGTTTGTATCTGTTTTGGCAAGTGCATTAGCGCTGGCTAGCCAGCATGCACTGGCTGATAACGCCGATTTAGCCGCATTACAACAGGCTGCTCAGAAAGAAGGACAGGTCAACAGTGTCGGAATGCCGGACTCCTGGGCAAACTGGAAGGGAACCTGGCAAGATCTGTCTGAGAAGTATGGTCTGAAGCACAGCGATACGGATATGAGCTCGGCGCAGGAAATTGCTAAGTTCAAAGCAGAAAAAAATAACGCCAGCGCAGATATTGGTGATGTAGGCGCATCGTTTGGGCCGATAGCGGTAGAGCAGGGCGTCACCCAGCCGTATAAGCCAACGACCTGGCAGCAAGTGCCTGACTGGGCTAAAGATAAAGATGGTCATTGGGCTCTGGCCTATACCGGCACCATCGCCTTTATCGTCAACAAAGATGTGGTCAAGAATGTGCCGCACAGTTGGGCAGATTTGCTCAAGGGTGATTACCGAGTGAATGTCGGTGATGTGGGTACCGCTGCGCAAGCGGTAAACGGTGTACTGGCTGCCACGTATGCTTTGGGGGGGAATGAAAAAGATCTTAAGCCGGGACTGGCATTCTTCCGTAAGTTGGCAGAAGCGGGTCGTTTAGGGCTGAACAACCCGACAATTGCCAATCTTGAGAAAGGTGAAATTGAAGTCGGTATCATCTGGGACTTTAACGGTCTTAATTATCGCGATCAGATCGACCCGAAACGTTTTGAAGTATTGATCCCTTCTGACGGCTCGATTACCTCCGGTTACACCACGATTATCAATAAATATGCCAAAAACCCGAATGCCGCCAAACTGGCGCGAGAATACATCTTTTCTGATGCAGGCCAGCTCAATCTGGCGCGCGGTTATGCCCGTCCGATTCGTGTTGAGCATCTGACTTTGCCGGAAGATGTGAAAACTAAACTGTTGCCGATCGAACAGTATAAAAACGCGCATCCGATCGCCGACCCGGCAGCCTGGGAGCAAAGTGCCAAACAACTTCCACGTCTGTGGCAGGAAAACGTCATTTTGGCGATGAAACAGTAATGTGGGAGGCGAAATGAAAACGATGCTGGTCGTGCTGGATGGGTTGAGTTATCCGGTCGCTGAAGTGGCGATGGGATATCTGCTGGCTGAGTGTGCCGCAGGAACGGGTAGGCTATATCAACTGGAATGTGAGTTGCCTTCGCTATCCCGTCCTCTGTACGAATGCATTCTCACGGGTGTACCACCGGTGCGTAGCGGCGTAGTACACAACGACGTTTGTCGGTTATCCAATCAGCGCAGCATCTTTCATTACGCCAGATCAGCGGGTCTGCGTACCGCGGCGGCAGCCTATCATTGGGTGTCTGAACTGTATAATGGCGCACCGTTCGATCCGGTGCGCGATCGTCATACATTGGCACCGGAATTACCTATCCAATACGGTCATTTTTACCATGCCGATCATTATCCAGACTCTCATCTGTTTGAAGATGCCGAAAGCCTGCGATTACGTTATGACCCGGATTTTCTGTTGATACATCCGATGAATATTGATGATGCCGGACATCGTTGGGGGCTGTCATCACGTGAATACCGCAACAGCGCTCGCGCCGCCGATGGACTGTTGTCTCGCTATCTCCCCGGATGGTTGGCAGAGGGGTGGCAGGTATTGGTAACGGCGGATCACGGTATGAATGATGATCACAGCCACGGTGGTACGTTACAGGAAGAGCGTCAGGTGCCATTATTCGTCTTCGGTCCATGTTTTAGCCTGTCATCAGCCGCTCCGAAACAGATCGAACTGTGTGGTACCGTGTGTGAGATTTTGGGTGTTGAGCACGACAAACCGTTGTGCCGGGAATTGCTGGCATGAAACGCAAAACACAAAAGGCGTGGGCGGCGTTGGTCATGCTACCGTTCGTCGTGGTCTTCTTCGCTTTCCAGATCGCACCTCTGTTATGGATGGCGATCCATAGCTTTTACAGCGAAATGACGGGGTGGGGGTGGGATAACTATCGTGAGATTGTGTCTTCGCCGTTCTACCAGCAGGCTATCGCTTTCTCGCTATATATTACCTTCTGGTCCAGCGTATTTGGGCTCCTGGTCGCGTTAATCGGGAGTTACTCTCTGCACTGCCTTGGGCAGGGAAAATTGCATGACTGGATGATGTCATTCACCAATATGACCAGTAATTTTAGCGGAGTACCGCTGGCCTTCGCTTTCATCATTTTGCTAGGGGCGAATGGCAGTATTACGTTGTTATTGCGTCAAGCCGGATTGCTGGGCGATTTTTCCATCTATTCGAAAGGTGGTCTGGTACTGATCTATACCTATTTTCAGATCCCGCTCGGTGTGATGCTGCTTTATCCTGCTTTTGACTCCCTGCGCGAAGATTGGCGCGAATCCGCTGCTTTGCTGGGGGCTGGCACTCTGCGTTACTGGCGCTATATCGCTTTACCGGTATTGATGCCAGCGCTGGCTGGTACGTTTGTCATCCTGCTTGCCAACGCGCTGGGCGCTTATGCCACTCTCTACGCACTGACCGGTGGTAATTTTAACGCCATTCCTATTCGTATTTCTGCGTTGGTTGCTGGCGATCTATTCCTGGATCCGAATATGGCAAGTGCGCTAGGCATGTTGCTGGTGGCGCTAATGGTGTTGATTACATTGGTACACCAACGCGTTGTTAAACGCGGCTACCGTAAGTTGTAAGGGTAACGCTGTCGTACATCATCAAGAGGAACAGAAGTAATGACGCAACTCGCGCGCCGCTACCATCAGAGCGTGGTTATCCTGATGGGAGTGATTCTGCTGTTGCCACTGGCGGCGACGTTGATATACGCCTTTTCCAGTCAGTGGGGAGCAACCATTTTGCCCGATGGTTTTAGTTTGCAGTGGATGCTGAGATTGTGGCAGGACGAGCGCTTTCTGACCGCACTCGGTCATTCTCTATTGATCTGTTTTAGTGCGCTATTACTGGCGCTAGTTCTCGTGTTGCCGCTGATGTTTGTGATTGCTTACTATTTCCCGCGTTTGGATGCGGTAATGAACATTTTGATTTTATTGCCTTTTGCGGTGCCGCCTATTGTTTCATCGGTTGGCCTGCTGCAAATCTATTCTGATGGGCCACTGCCGCTGACCGGAACCCCCTGGATTTTGATTGGTTGCTATTTCACGGTTGCGTTGCCGTTTATCTATCGCGCGGTCACTAACAATATGCAAGCCATCCGGCTACGCGATCTAATGGATGCCGCTCAGTTGCTTGGAGCCAGTCCTTGTGGCGCTGCGTTGAGTGTCGTGCTGCCTAATTTACGCAAAGGGTGCATGGTGGCGCTGTTGCTGTCGTTTTCTTTTCTTATCGGTGAATTTGTATTCGCCAACCTGCTGGTGGGGAGTCGCTTTGAAACCTTGCAGGTTTATCTCTACAACATGCGTACTGAAAGCGGCCATTTCACCAGTGCTCTGGTGATCTCCTACTTTATGGTTGTGTTGACACTGACCCTGGTAGCCAATGCCCTTAACCGGAAAAAAGAGTGACGCCATGTCTTATCTGAACGTACAGCAGTTAAATAAACATTACGGTTCTACGCAGGTATTTGAAAATATTAATTTTAGTGCTGACGAAGGTGAGTTTGTCACTTTACTTGGCCCGAGTGGATGCGGAAAGTCGACGTTGCTGCGTTGTCTGGCAGGGTTAGCCGATGTGGATAGTGGACAAATCGTGTTGGGCGATCAGGATCTGACATTACTGCCACCTCAGCAACGCGGTATCGGTATGGTATTTCAAAGCTATGCGTTGTTTCCCAATATGACGGTGGCGGATAACGTCGCTTTTGGATTGAAAATGCTGAGGTTGCCCGTACAGGAGCGGCGTACGCGTCTGGAGCAGGTTTTAGAACTGGTTGAACTGCGTTCGTATGCCGAGCGTTTTCCCCATCAGCTTTCAGGTGGCCAATGCCAACGGGTGGCGCTGGCGCGTTCGTTGGTGACTAGGCCGCGTTTGTTGCTGTTGGATGAGCCGCTATCTGCGCTGGATGCGCGGATCCGCAAGCATCTTCGTGAGCAAATTCGTCGTATTCAGCAGGAACTGAAGTTGACCGCCATCTTTGTCACCCATGATCAAGAAGAGGCCTTGACCATGTCGGATCGCGTGGTGCTCATGAACAATGGCCGTATCGTTCAGCATGGTTCTGCTGAAATGCTCTATAGCCGGCCAGTGAATGCTTTTGCTGCCGGGTTTATCGGTAATTACAATCTATTGAGTGCTGAGCAGGCGATGCGCCTCACAGGAATGAGCTATCACGAACAAGTGGCTGTGCGGCCTGAATCCATTCTTTTGTTACCGGAAGGTCAGGGGATTGCGGCGACGGTGATCGCTCACCGCTTGTTGGGTAATGTCATCCGTTATCGAGTGCAGGCGCGGGAGGTTGAACTGTGGGTTGATGTGCTGAACCGATCGGTTGCCGAGCGGTATCCTGACGGTTGTCAGGTCGGTCTGCAACTGGATGTCGATACGCTGTGTGAGGTGGCATGAAACTTGCGCTGTTTGACCTGGACGATACGTTGATTGAGGGGGATTGTGCCAGCCTGTGGGGGCAGTATATGCAACGATTGGGCTGGGTGACCGATCCGCAGTTTTTACTCACCGAGCAAACATTGATGCAGCAGTATGCTGAAGGCGTGCTATTGATGGACGACTACATGCGTTTTACGTTGGTGCCGCTGATTGGCCGTAAACCGGAAGATGTGGCGGAGAGCGTGGCGCACTTTATCGATGACATGATCCGACCCGCCATTCGGCCTGCCGCAGAGCAGCGAGTACGAGAGCACCGTGAGCGAGGCGATCGTCTGATCGTTGTCTCGGCTTCTGGTCGTCATCTGGTCGAGCCTATTAGTCGCTGTTTTGGTATCGAAGAGACGCTCAGCATTGATCTTGCCGTAAAGGAGGGACGTTATACCGGATTGACTCAGGGCACGATGACGTTTCGTGAGGGAAAGGTGACGCGCCTTGGACAATTGTTGGGAGACGAAAAAGATCGGTTGCTGGATAGCGCCAGTTTTTATTCTGACTCAGCCAATGATTTGCCATTGTTACAACGGGTAGGATTTCCCTATGTGGTCAACCCTGACCCTGTTTTGTTACAACACGCCCAGCGGGCAGGGTGGCCGGTGCTCAATTGGTAGATATACCCGTCATACTTCAAGTTGCTTGTGCGTTGGCAATACTGGGCTCATCTCTGAGCCTCGCCCTGAAGGGCCGCCGTAAACGGCGTTCAAATTGGCTTAGCCAATTTGTCCTTACTCACCCCAGTCACTTACCTGAGTAAGCTCCTGGGGATTCATGCGGTTGCCGCCTTCATGCAACTCGAATTATTTTGGGTATAGCAGCACATAATGGCATTTATGTTCTCTATTGGTTCCCTCTGTACGTACTTGCTTGAGTAACGAATATCGACGAAGCTTGTCACGCGACGGCGAGTACACGTCGATTATGAAGGTTTGGGGGACAGTCGGAGCTGTTGCAGGTTGCCGTGCAGGGTTAAATCGATACGCAGTGTCGCGACCTGGCGACTGATGAACGCCATTTCTCGTTGGCTTTCCAGCTTGCCGCGCCATTTTTCCGGAACGTTTGATAAATTCTGGTAAAGCGCATCCAGACTTCCGGCCTGTTGTAGTAATTGCACCGCACTTTTGGGCCCGATTCCATTGACCCCCGGAATTTTACTGCTGCTGATACCTGCTAGCCCCCAATAGTCCGTAAGCCGTGGTGGTAAAACGCCAAATTCTTGCTGAACGAACGGAAGATCCAACCAGCGCTTCTGAAAATAATCACGGATCTGGATGGTTGGTGCCAGTAGCTGACAGTAGCCTTTATCTGTCGAGACAATGGTTGCCTGATGTCCCAGCGTCGCGACTTTGGTCGCCAGCGTCGCGGCAAGATCGTCAGCCTCATTACCCGGTGAGTGCCAACTAGCAACGCCGATCTTGGCAAAAGCTTCCTTTATTTGTGGTAATTCCTGTTTGAGCGTCTCCGGCATGGGGACGCGTCCTGCTTTGTAATCGGGGAGAATCTGGTGTCGCCAACTGGTGTCACGATCTTCATCGTCAAACACAGCCACCGCGTGGGTAGGGCGGCTATGCTGCAATAGTTGATTCAGTGCGTGCTGACAAGCAGGTACACACGGAGAGCCTTGTACCGCATGAATTCGGCGTATCAAGTTAAGTGCGTCGACAATCAGCAGATGGGCAGACATAAAGCGTTTCCTGATAGTGTCGGTAAGGGGCTTTTCCCCGAGAAGGCCAGATTGGTCATTCATCGGGTTGATAAGACAACCCGATGAGGATCTTGAGCGGTTTAAGCGCTCGGTTGCGTTAGGCACAAATCTCATAGCAAGGAATATACGTGCTGCCGGGGAGTTTCATGCGCTGCTGTGCGACGAACCCCTGAAGCAACTTATCCATGCTTTTCATCAATTGCGTATCGCCATGGATTTTATAAGGCCCTTGTTCCTCAATAGCCTTGATGCCCACTTCCTTGACGTTTCCGGCAACGATACCGGAAAACGCACGGCGCAGCGCCGCGGCGAGTTCTTCCGGCGGTTGATTGAGATGCAGATTTAGATTTGCCATGTTTTCATGCGTGGGCTCGAAGGGCATCTGTAGATCTGGCGCGATCCGCAAAGACCAGTTAAAGCTATAGGCATCACCCGTGTGTCGGCGACTTTCCTTCACCAACGGCATGGATTTTTTCATCTGGCGGGCGACTTCTGCCGCATCATCAATAATGATGGAATAGTAGCGGCGGGCCTGACGTCCTAATGTGCCGATGATAAATTCGTCCAATACACGGAAATAATCTGCACTTTCTTTGGGCCCCGTCAGGATAATTGGCAGCACCTGCTCGCTATTTTCCGGGTTCATCATAATGCCGAGCAGGTAAAGGAATTCTTCTGCCGTTCCCACGCCGCCAGGGAAGATGATGATGCCATGCCCGATACGGACAAATGCCTCCAGCCGTTTTTCGATATCCGGCATGATGATTAATTCATTTACCAACGGATTGGGAGGCTCTGCGGCGATGATAGACGGTTCGGTCATCCCGATGAATCGCCCATCTTTATAGCGTTGCTGTGCGTGCCCCACCGCCGCGCCTTTCATTGGCGCTTCCATCGCGCCTGGGCCACAGCCAGTACAAATATTCAATTCACGTAAGCCAAGCTGACTACCGACTTTGCGTGCATACAAATATTCGGTTTCATTGATGGAATGCCCGCCCCAGCACACCACCATGTTCGGCTCTTCACCGACATGTAGTGCCCGGGCGTTACGTAAAATGGAGAAAACCAGATTGGTGATGTGGGTGGAATTTTCCAGATTCAGATTCTGGTAACGACCTGCACTGGTAATTTGTCCGTTAACAAACAGGATATCTCGCAGCACGGCAAACAGGTTGGCCTGTAGTGCACGAATGATATACCCATCAACAAAGGCGTCTTCAGGGGGGTTAACCAGTTCCAGTTTCACGCCGCGTTCGCGACGCAGTACGTTGATGTCGAAGCTTTCATAACGAGAAAGCAATTCTTTACTGCTGTCTGTCTGACTACCGGAGTTGAGTACGGCAAGAGAACAGTTACGAAACAAACGGTAAAGATCGCTGCTGGCAGTGCTTTTCAGCATGTCCACTTCCAACTGCGATAGCAAATCCATTGAGCCTAATGGGCTAATATGTGTAATCAATTTTGCTCCTTGAAACGCAGTGTCATCTGCCATTTCATCAATGGCCTGAAAAATCTGAACCGGGTGCCAAGATGTTCTGGCTAACCCGCTGTTTCACCTTAACGTGCCACCATCATTTTTTCCAATCATGACGGCATGTAAAAACATGATGTTGCGTAATGTTTCGCATTTATTGACGCGGTAACCGTCCATTCGATGGCGTAAATGCGATGTTGCTACGCCATGGATTGATATCTAATCCCCCCCGGCGGGTGTAACGTGCATAAACGGTGAGCCTATCTGGTTGGTAGTAGTGCATCAGGTCGTTAAAAATACGTTCCACACATTGTTCGTGAAATTCATTATGGTGGCGAAATGAAACGATGTAGCGCAGAAGGGCTTCCCGATTGATCCGTCGGCCACGATAGTGAATTTGCACTGACCCCCAATCGGGTTGGTGAGTAATCAGGCAGTTTGATTTCAATAAATGGCTGACCAGTGTTTCTTCAATGATTTCATTTTTTTCAACTGGATGATTGGTTCCTCCCAGACAAATGCCGTCTGTTGATGTTACCGCCAGATAGTCCGCGTTAAATTCATAGCTGTCGATACGGATATCCTGCTCATCAATACATTCCCCCTCAAAGCGGGCAATAGGCTGACCTTCCAATTCACCGAGTTTAAATAATGCGACACTGACCTGACCTTGGGCGCAATGACTCAGGTCTGTTATCAAGGTATTGCGAACGTCTTCCCAATGATTGAATTGCGTTTGATTAAAACTGTTGAGATAAAGTTTGAAGCTTTTAGACTCAATGAGGTTCAGGCTACTTGCCTCCAGACGTATTTCTCCGACAGCGACCTGGGGAAGGCCATTGGGATTAAGCCAGGAAAGTTCGTAGAGCGTCCAGATATCCTCGCCATGGAACGGAAGGTTATCGGGGTAAATGCCAAGAGGTTCACGGTTGAGACTGCGCGGCACCGGTTGTAGTAGTCCTGGATCGTACCGATCGTGGTAAGGGGTAGGTTTACCTAGCGTCAGTTCGCTCAAGGCTTGGTGTTTGTCATAGAGGGACATTCTGTTGCCTGATGTAAAAAGATATCATGGTGGATAGTGTAACCTGACTAATAGAATGATGAGAAAAATTATGGATTGTGACGTTACTGAGGCATTGTCTGCATTTACCCAGCGCTACATTTCGCTTTGGCAGCAGGAAACGGGGGATCTTCCTGCCAGCGACGCGCTATATGGCGTGCCTTCTCCCTGCATTATTAAGAACCAGGACGAGTCGGTTTATTGGTTACCACAGCCTTTTCCCTCGGTGGCGAGGTTAGACGGCGTAGAAAGAGCATTGGAAATCAGCTTACATCCGGATATTCACGCTTTCTATACCGCCCAATACGCGGGGGATATGACAGCGCAATTTGATTCACACCCGTGTACTTTGCTTCAAGTTTGGAGTGAAGATGACTTTGTGCGAATGCAGGAAAATTTGATTGGGCATTTGTTAACACAGAAACGCCTAAAATTATCGCCGACACTTTTTCTGGCAACGACGGATTCTGAAATGACGATGATATCGCTGTGTAATGTTTCAGGGCAGATCCTCATGGAGGAGTTTGGTACTCGGCAGCGTCAGATATTGGCTCCTGATCTGTCTACGTTTCTTGCGGAGCTTTGTCCAAAGATAAACCAATGATTAGTCATGTTTCACTTTGGGTCATGTGAGAGATCTCTTACATTTTATGTGCGACATTTCTCATCTTTCCGGTGAATACTGAAGAAGGTATTTATTTTTTCATTATTAATTAAACAATTAAGCTATATTGTCGAGGGCTCGCCGAAAGCGTATTGATAAACATTGTCAGTTACCTCTTGCCGAATCCTAACAATTAATACATCTTATTACTTAAGTTGGTAACCGGTTACAGTGGATTTGGTGGTTATCATTTGTCGTTGGTGGGCCAGTATAATGGACTTGGTACACCTCGTGCTTTTCAGGATGAAACGCGTTTTCAGGATGAAATCAGGGACACCTCCAGGAAGGAGACTGAGAACCGATGAGGATGTCGGTGGGGCAGGAGCCTAAAGGGAACTAATCATGGATGATACAGGATGGCCAAGTCAGGAAGAAAGTTGGACGACTGCACGGATCGTTGGTTAGGAAGACCATCAGGGAAAAGTTTTCAAGGATGAGCAGGGACGCAAAAGTGTAGCTGGATAGCTATAAAACGAATTGGGGGTACTGAGCAATCAGTACCCCCATTTTTTTACTGTCGAGCTCGAGAGAGTGAATATTGGGCGAGACGAATATCAATGCTATGCTTTGCCGCTTATTGAACAGGCTTCGTGATGAGAAACTATGAGCATAGAGAATCAGGTTCGTCAGTCTTTATTAGACATTGAACATGCCTTAAGAGATAGCCCTTTCTGGGAAATATCACCGCCAAATTCTGCCGCTTTTAACAGCGTTGAACCTTTTTATATCGATACGATGTCAGCTGTTCAGTGGTTGCAGTGGGTGCTATTGCCACGTATGCATGCGTTGTTGGATAGTCACTCTCCACTCCCTGAAGCATTTTCATTGTTACCTTATTTTGAAGAAGCGTTGGATGGCGAGCCTGATGATATCGCCGCTGTGTTGTTGTCTATCAAACAGCTCGATGCGCTATTTGTCAGGAATGAGCAAAATAGTCTTGAACCTGATGAAAACAACCATGCTTGAGGTTATTTATCAGGATGAGCATCTGATTGCTGTCAATAAGCCTTCTGGTTGGCTAGTGCACCGTAGTTGGTTGGATCGTAAAGAAAAAGTGGTAGTGATGCAGACCGTGCGGGATCAAATTGGTCAGCATGTTTATACGGTTCATCGGCTGGATAGACCCACATCTGGCGTACTGTTACTGGCATTATCCAGTGAGGTTGCACGTTTATTATCTCAACAGTTTGAGCGGCAGCAGATGCAGAAAACTTACCATGCGGTCGTGCGTGGTTATGTTCTGGATGATGGTGTGATCGATTATGCTTTAACGGAAGAGCTCGATAAAATCGCAGATAAATTCGCTAATCCAGATAAAGCACCGCAACCGGCCGTAAGTCATTATCGTGCGTTGGCTCAGGTTGAAATGCCGGTGGCTATCGGACGCTACCCTACATCACGCTATAGCTTGTTAGAACTGATGCCGGAAACTGGACGTAAGCACCAACTTCGCCGCCATCTATCTCACATTCGCCACCCCATTATCGGCGACAGTGCGCATGGCGATTTACGGCAGAATCGCGGTATGGCGGCGCATTTTTCCTGTGGGCGATTAATGCTCCATGCCAGTCAATTAGTGTTGCCTCATCCAGTCAGTGGTGAACGACTCACCTTAGAAGCCCGTTGGGACAGGGAATGGCAGGGGGTGATGTCACGGTTCGGTTGGCAAAATATTCTCCCTGATTTTGAAAGGGTTGAGTTTCCTGACGCATCGGGTCAGGATAGTGAGCGTTTCGTTCAGTGCTAAATTGATCATTACATAACAAGGGAGTCGGCAGCATGGCGCAGATTGGTATTTTTGTTGGCACAGTCTACGGGAATGCACTTCTGGTCGCTGAAGAAGCGGAGAACATACTCAGAGAACACGGACATGACGTGAAGGTGTTTGAGGACGCCTCGTTAGCGTCGTGGCTTGAGTATTGTGAGCATTACGTGCTGGTCGTAACGTCAACCACAGGGCAGGGACAGTTGCCTGAGTCGATAGCGCCTTTGTTCGCAGCATTACGTGAGAAAGGCGGCTATCAGCCGAATTTACACTATGGCGTGATTGCGTTGGGGGACAGTAGCTATGAAAACTTTTGTGGCGCAGGTCATCAATTTGATGCGTTATTACAGGATATCGGTGCGAAACGCCTCGGTGACGTGCTGAATATTGATGCCATTGAACATCCAGAGCCGGAAGTGATTTCTTGCCCGTGGGTTGAGCATTGGAGTGGGTTGGTCAACGCATCGTGAGATGAAAAAACGGGAGACGTCATCGCTCCCGTTTTTGTTAAAGAAAGGCAATAAAGGTGGTCAGCGATTTTTAGTCAACTTTTCCAGGTCTGATTCAATTTCGGCGATTTTATTTGAAACTACGCTATCCAGATGACGGAGATCGTCAAGGATCTTGCGTTTGAGATCAATTTCTACCTGTTCGTGTTGACAGATCTGGTCAAGCTCATCGATGACATAACGTAAATTCGGGCTGATTTCGTTGATTTCTTTATAACCCTGACCTGCGTTGTCGGCCATGATGGTTTTACGTTGACGCGGATATTTGAATTTTACACTCTTGGCGAAAAACTCGCCTTTGTCTTTGCGGAAGTATATTTTCAGAATATCGTTGCTGGCCTCCTGGCGCAGGCTATAGCGATCGATATCGTCGGGATTGGTTATCCCCAGGCTTTTCAGATTGTCATACATAGCGCCACCTTTCTTGGTTTTGACCTTTATGCCCGCATACCTCAAGTTGCATGTCCGTTGGCGACATCTGTTACTTGGCTCTCCCCTTTAGGGAGAAAACCGCCTTAACGTTTTTATTCTGCAACTTGAGCTGTTTTGGGTATCGGTGAATAAAAAAATGGCGGGTTACTTAACCCGCCAGATTCAGTTTAGTCAATGGTACGTAATAACTCATTAATTCCCACTTTTCCGCGGGTTTTCGCATCGACTTTTTTCACAATCACTGCACAATACAGGCTATGTGTACCGTCTTTGGACGGCAAGTTACCGGAAACGACCACAGAACCTGCTGGGACGCGGCCGTAATGGATTTCACCTGTTTCACGATCGTAAATACGAGTGCTTTGGCTGATAAATACGCCCATAGAAATAACAGAGCCTTCTTCAACGATGACGCCTTCTACGACTTCAGAACGTGCACCGATGAAGCAGTTATCTTCAATAATCGTCGGGTTAGCCTGTAGTGGTTCCAGTACGCCACCAATGCCGACGCCACCAGATAGGTGAACATTCTTACCTATCTGGGCACAGGAACCGACGGTTACCCAGGTATCAACCATCGTACCTTCATCAACATAAGCGCCAATATTGACGTAAGAAGGCATCAGAACGGTGTTGCGGGCGATATATGCGCCACGACGTACGCTGGCAGGCGGTGCAACGCGGAAACCTTCGCGTTGAAAGCGCTCTGCATCATAATCAGCGAACTTCATCGGGACTTTGTCGTAGTAACGCGTTTCCGCACCTTCAATAAGTTGGTTATCGTTAATGCGGAAGGAGAGTAACACCGCCTTTTTCAGCCATTGATGCGTTACCCACTGGCCGTCGATTTTTTCTGAGACTCGTAGTGTGCCGCTGTCTAACAAGCTGATAACCTGATTAATTGCTTCGCGCGTAACGGTGTCTACATTTGCCGGAGTGATATCTGCGCGGCGTTCGAAAGCGGTTTCGATAACGTTCTGTAGTTGTTGGTGCATCCTGTTTTCTCTTTCCTGATAGTGAAAATTAACTCAAGGGTACTTTATCGTTTGGGTTTAGGGCCTCTGTCAACCGTTCTTGCAATTTAAGTCGTAATTCCGGCTTAAGGGCCCGTCTATCGCTGTCAGCGAGAATAAATAAATCCTCTACTCGCTCACCAATGGTGGAAATTCGTGCGCCATGTAGCGAGAGGTTAAGGTCGGAAAAAATTTCGCCGATACGTGCCAATAAACCAGGTTGGTCGAGCGCACTGAGTTCCATATAGCTACGCCGGTCCGTATGTGTCGGTAGAAAATTGACTTCCGTTGGTACGCTGAAGTGGCGAAGCTTGGGCGAAGGGCGACGTACACGTGGATGTTGATAATCACGCTGCGTCAATGCCTGTTCGAGCGCAACGCGGATCATTTCGTGGCGATCTTGCGCCAGTGGGCTACCGTCTGGCTCAAGTACAATGAACGTATCCATTGCCATACCATCACGGCTGGTAAAAATTTGGGCATCGTGAACGCTCAGGTTTCGTCGATCTAATTCACCTGCTACAGCGGCAAATAAATAAGGTCGATCCGGGCTCCAGATAAATATTTCTGTTCCCCCTCGGCTGGCCTGATGGCTGATTAGTACCAGTGGTTTCTGCGTGTCATGCTCTAGCAGATGGCGTGCATGCCAAGCTAATTGGTTAGGCGAATGGCGCAGGAAATAGTCGGCGCGACAACGGCTCCAGATATGATGTAAGGCTTCCTCATCAATGTTATCCATACGTAACAATGCCAACGCCTGAAGACGATGGTGGCGAACGCGTTCTCTTAGGTCTGGGGTGTTTTGCATTCCCCGGCGGAGTTGTTTTTCTGTCGCAAAATAGAGCTCACGTAACAGGCTCTGTTTCCAACTGTTCCACAGCGTTTCATTGGTGGCGCAAATGTCGGCGACGGTCAGGCTGACCAGGTACCGCAGGCGTGTTTCACTTTGCACTTCAGTGGCAAATTGCTGGATAACCGTAGGATCCTGGATATCCCGACGCTGTGCAGTGACTGACATAAGAAGATGGCAGCGAACTAACCAGGAAACTAACTGGGCTTCCCGTGAGTTCAAACCGTGTAGCGCGGCGAATTCGAGTACATCTTGGGCACCCAGTTCTGAGTGATCGCCACCGCGACCTTTAGCAATGTCATGAAACAGAGCGGCGAGCAGCAATAGCTCAGGTTGTGGCAGGCGAGGATAAAGCTCGACACAGAGTGGATGAAGTGTGTGAGTCTCCTCATCAGAGAAACTCTCTAGCTTTAACAGCACCCGAATAGTATGTTCATCAACCGTGTAAGCATGGAATAAATCAAACTGCATTTGGCCGACGATATTGCCCCATAACGGCATATAGGCCCACAGTACGCTGTGATGATGCATCGGAAGTAACGCTCTACTCACGGCATGCGGATGGCGCAGCATGTTCATAAATAGGTGTCTGGCTTCCGGGATGGTACATAGTGGGCTGGAAAGGTGGCGTCGGGCATGGCGAAGATGGCGGAGCGTCGTCGAATAAATACCGGTAATATTACGATTACGTACCATCATGTAAAACATACGCATGATGGCTTCCGGTTTACGGGTAAACAATGTCTCATCTCGCAGATCGATCAGGCTACCGCGTAGTTGAAACTCTTCATCAATCGCTCGTGGTTTCTCGCTGGCTTCGAGTGCCAGAATGGCCTCATCAAATAATTGCAGCAGCATCTGATTCAACTCGCTAACGCGCCGGGTCATGCGGTAGAAGTCTTTCATCATGCGTTCGACTGGTGCGTTTCCTTCCCCTTGATATTGCAGCAACTGCGCGACATTAAGCTGTCGATCGAACAGTAATCGATTATCGTAGCGCGGGAGTATCAGGTGCAAGGCAAAACGAATACGCCACAGAAAGCTCTGGCATTCATTGAGTTCTTTACGTTCTGCTTCGGTGAGAAAGCCAAAACCAACCATTTCATTCAGCGAGGTTGCACCAAAATGGCGGCGAGCGACCCATTGTAAGGTGTGAATGTCGCGTAATCCGCCTGGGCTGCTTTTGATATCAGGTTCGAGGTTGTAACTGGTACTATGATAGCGCTGATGACGCTCCTTTTGTTCTGCGATTTTGGCCGGAAAAAAAGTTGATGATGGCCAGAATTCTTCACTGAATACTTGTTTTTGCAGGTTAAGAAATAGGGCAACATCACCGCATATCATGCGAGATTCGATGAGATTGGTTGCGACAGAAATATCAGCGCCGCCTTCTTGTAAACACTCTTCCAGCGTTCTCACGCTGTGACCCACTTCGAGTTTAATATCCCACAGCAAAGTAATGAATTTACCAACCTGCTGTGAATCCCGATCGTTGAGTTTATCTAGGCTGAGAAACAGAACATCAATATCGGAAAGTGGATGCAATTCACCGCGCCCGTAGCCGCCGACCGCGACTAATGCTGTTTGCGCGATGGTTTCAAACCCATAAAAAAACCACAGGCGTTGCAAGAGACGATCAATGAAAAGCGTTCTGGCATCAATAAGCATTTCTGCACTAACGCCGGATTTAAATTCGTTGCTCAACCAGGATTGAAATTGTTCTAATTGCCGTTTCAGCGTCTGGCAGTCCAGCATGTCATCGCTATATGTCAGCGGCGAGGCAGGTAAGGGTGTCGCCGCAGAGGATTGTGCCGACGTATCTGTATCTGGTGAAAGATTTTTTTGGCTCATAGACGCAATCCATAACAAATCGCAGTGAGTGATGTGAAATACCGCTTTCTGTGTACGAAAGCGGCTTAGTCAGGACAGCTACCCTAGGCCGACAGTTGTCGGCTTACTCATTATTCTTCGTGTGTAATGATATTGGCGATGGTGTCATCTTTTCGCAGCGTCATGATTTCACAGCCATTTTCAGTTACCACAATAGTATGCTCGTATTGGGCTGACAAGCTGCGATCCTTGGTTTTAACTGTCCAACCATCTTTCATTGACCGAATACGATAATCGCCAGCGTTGACCATAGGCTCAATCGTGAATGCCATACCCGCTTGCAGGACAACACCACCGTCATCGGCATCGTAATGCAGTACCTGAGGTTCTTCGTGGAAACCCACACCGATTCCGTGGCCGCAATATTCGCGAACAACGGAAAAATTGTTTGCTTCAACGAATTTCTGGATCGCTTTCCCGAGAGAACGTAAGCGAATACCCGGTTTCACCATTTTTAACGCCAGATATAAGCTTTCTTGCGTAATACGGCAGAGGCGTTCGCCCAAAATTGTCGGTTTACCCACGATGAACATCTTGGAGGTATCACCATGGAAACCCTCCTTGATAACGGTCACATCGATATTAACGATGTCGCCGTCTTTCAGGATTTTTTCTTCACTGGGAATACCGTGACAGACCACTTCATTAACAGAAATGCACACGGATTTCGGAAAACCGTGATAGCCCAGACAGGCGGAAATAGCCTGCTGTTTATTAGTGATGTAGTCATGACAAATTCTGTCTAATTCTGCCGTGTTGACGCCGGGAACAACATGAGGTTCGATGATTTCCAATACCTCAGCGGCCAGACGGCCAGCAACGCGCATTTTCTCAATGTCTTCAGGTGTTTTGATTGATATTGCCATTAAATATTTGTCCGCAGGTGTCCTGTATGGATTACAGGAATGAAGGTCGGTGATAAGTCATAACTCATGTTATCAGCCAAGCCATTAGCTTGCCAAATTATCATTCCGAATGGTGGTGTCGGGGGCAACAAAAGTTGGTGTTCCCAGGGGATTTATGGTATAAAGCGCGCCGACGATCCGGCTGGATGTTTTTGTAGGTATCTGGCTGTGTCGGCTAAACTCACTTTGTGTATATAACACACACGTGTCGGCACGTTCGCCGGGGTGCTCCAAACGATTTCGATCGATGGGGTCGGCGCAATGGGACTCGTGGAGGCTTAACCCCATACTTAATTAATAGAGGTAATCATGGCAACTGTTTCCATGCGCGATATGCTCAAGGCTGGCGCACACTTTGGTCACCAGACCCGTTACTGGAACCCGAAAATGAAGCCGTTCATCTTCGGTGCGCGTAACAAAGTGCACATCATCAACCTTGAGAAGACAGTACCGATGTTCAACGATGCGCTGGCTGAGCTGAGCAAAATTGCTTCTCGCAAGGGCAAGATTCTGTTCGTTGGTACTAAACGCGCAGCAAGCGAAGCGGTAAAAGACGCGGCCAACAGCTGCGATCAGTTCTTCGTGAACCATCGTTGGTTGGGCGGTATGCTGACTAACTGGAAAACCGTTCGTCAGTCAATTAAGCGTCTGAAAGATCTGGAAACGCAATCTCAGGATGGTACTTTCGACAAGCTGACCAAGAAAGAGGCGCTGATGCGTACTCGCGAACTGGACAAGCTGGAAAACAGCCTGGGCGGTATCAAGGACATGGGTGGTCTGCCAGACGCACTGTTCGTTGTTGATGCCGATCATGAACACATTGCCATCAAAGAAGCTAACAACCTGGGTATCCCGGTATTTGCTATCGTTGATACCAATTCCGATCCAGATGGCGTTGACTTCATTATTCCTGGTAACGATGACGCAATCCGTGCAGTTAGCCTGTATCTGGGTGCTGTCGCCACTGCTATCCGCGAAGGCCGTTCACAAGATCTGGCTGAGCAGGCAGAAGAAGGCTTAGTCGAAGCTGAATAATAAGTCTGGCTCGTTGAGCCCTTATTAACCAGGTAGTATCTAGTTTGGTTAGGGGCCTCTTTATGGCCCCTTTTTCATTTTTAAGACTGTTTGGTCGTTGCGACCAGGCAGTATAAATCTTCCGAGGATTTTAGAATGGCTGAAATTACCGCATCCCTGGTAAAAGAGCTGCGTGAGCGTACCAGCGCAGGTATGATGGAATGTAAAAAGGCGCTGGTTGAAGCTGACGGCGACATTGAACTTGCCATCGAAAACATGCGTAAATCCGGCGCGATTAAAGCGGCGAAGAAAGCAGGTAACGTTGCTGCTGATGGCGTAATCAAGACTAAGATCGACGGTAACTACGCTGTGATTCTGGAAGTTAACTGCCAGACCGATTTCGTGGCGAAAGATGGTGGTTTCCAGGCGTTTGCTGACAAAGTTCTGGATGCCGCGGTTGCAGGCAAAATCACCGATGTTGACGTACTGAAAGCACAGTTTGAAGAAGAACGTGTCGCACTGGTTGCGAAAATTGGTGAGAACATCAACATTCGCCGCGTTTCTGCGCTGGAAGGCGATGTATTGGGCAGCTATCAGCACGGTGCACGCATCGGTGTTCTGGTTGCCGCTAAAGGCGCTGACGAAGAGCTGGTTAAACACCTGGCTATGCACGTGGCTGCAAGCAAACCTGAATTCGTTAGTCCGGAAGATGTGTCTGCTGAAGTGGTAGAAAAAGAGTACAAAGTTCAGTTGGAAATCGCCATGCAGTCTGGCAAACCAAAAGAAATCGCAGAGAAAATGGTTGAAGGCCGCATGAAGAAATTCACCGGTGAAGTTTCTTTGACTGGTCAGCCTTTTGTTATGGATCCAGCTAAATCTGTTGGCCAACTGCTGAAAGAGCATAATGCTAACGTAACTAACTTCATCCGCTTCGAAGTCGGTGAAGGTATTGAGAAAGCTGAAGTTGACTTTGCTGCTGAAGTTGCAGCGATGAGTAAGCAGTCTTAATAATAGTGAAAAAGGGCCGCCGCTTGGCGGCTCCTTTTTATCCAGCCTAAATAGTTTCAGTACACTGGGTTGCCGCGCTTTAATCGGTAACCGGGTGAAACCATTTTCAATTGTTTTAACAATCCCAATACGATGACAGCCTGTAGGACAAGAACACCATGGCAACCAATGCAAAACCCGTCTATCAACGAATCCTGCTAAAGCTGAGTGGCGAAGCGTTGCAGGGAACTGAAGGTTTTGGTATCGATGCGAGCATTCTGGATCGCATGGCGCAGGAAGTGAAGGAACTGGTTGAGTTGGGCATCCAGGTCGGTGTCGTCATCGGCGGCGGCAACCTGTTTCGTGGAGCGGGTTTAGCGAAAGCAGGTATGAACCGCGTTGTGGGTGACCACATGGGCATGCTGGCTACTGTGATGAACGGCTTGGCGATGCGTGATGCGTTGCATCGTGCTTATGTGAATGCCCGCCTGATGTCAGCGATTCCCCTGAATGGCGTGTGCGATAACTATAGTTGGGCTGAGGCCATTAGCTTGCTACGTAATAACCGCGTGGTAATTTTCTCCGCCGGGACGGGCAATCCTTTCTTCACCACTGATTCGGCAGCCTGCTTGCGCGGCATTGAAATTGAAGCCGATGTTGTGTTGAAAGCGACAAAAGTGGATGGCGTCTACTCTGCTGATCCGGTAAAAGATCCTTCAGCTACCTTGTATGAAACGTTGAACTATCAGGAAGTGTTGGAACGTGAGTTAAAAGTCATGGATTTGGCTGCCTTCACTCTGGCGCGTGATCATAACTTGCCAATTCGGGTTTTCAATATGAATAAACCTGGCGCATTGCGTCGAGTCGTGATGGGTGAGAAAGAAGGAACGTTGATCAGTAATAACGGGTAACCTTAGAAATAAGGTAATATCCAGTTTCTGGCAACAGCAGAGATAGTCATATACTGCATGCAGTTATGCGGTATTAATTATTCACCGGGTCACGCGGCGCGTGGCCTGCAAGGCAACCAGTATTCAAGGGTTCACAACGTGACTAATGAAATCAGAAAAGATGCTGAAACGCGCATGGATAAATGTGTTGAAGCGTTCAAAAATCAGATCAGCAAAATTCGTACTGGCCGCGCATCACCCAGTATTCTTGATGGTATTCAAGTTGAATATTATGGCAGTGCTACGCCGTTACGTCAGTTGGCCAACGTGGTCGTAGAAGATTCCCGTACGCTGGCGATTACCGTATTTGATCGTTCACTTGGCCCAGCGGTTGAGAAAGCCATTATGACGTCAGATCTGGGGCTAAACCCTTCTTCTGCCGGATCGGTGATCCGCGTTCCATTGCCCCCGCTGACGGAAGAACGTCGTAAAGATCTGATTAAAGTGGTTCGTGGTGAAGCAGAGCAAGGTCGAGTGTCTGTTCGCAATGTGCGCCGTGATGCTAACGATAAGCTAAAAGCGCAGTTGAAAGATAAAGCGATCAGTGAAGATGAAGAACGCCGTGCTCAGGATGATGTCCAGAAGCTGACGGACGCCTTTATCAAGAAAGTTGATGCTGCTTTGGCAGAAAAAGAAACGGAACTGATGGAGTTTTAATTCTGTCCGTTTGATAAATAAGCATTGCCGGAAGCGTGGGGATTTTTGATGTCTCTGTCCCGGTGATGCTTTATTTTGTTGAATACATCGGCACTGGCCTGTTTTGTGGATAGCAAATCATCTTTGTCATGACATCATGTTCTCATGAATAATGATGGACACGTCATGGTAATCGTTTCAGACTCGTGTACCTTCCTGTCATCAAATCCAGTTATTCAGAGCATTTCAATGAAGCAACTGACCATTCTTGGTTCTACCGGTTCTATTGGCGTGAGTTCACTTGCGGTTATTCAGGCCAATCCAGACAAATTCTCAGTCAAGGCGCTGTCCGCCGGGCGCAATGTTGATCGCATGCTTGAGCAATGCCTGACGTTTCGACCGGCTTACGCTTCCATGTCGGATGATGTCGCTGCAAAAAGATTACGTGAGCGATTAGCTGAACACGGATGTCATACGGAGGTTTTATCAGGGGCACAGGCTGCTTGTGAACTTGCCGCACTGGATGATGTCGATCAGGTCATGGCGGCGATTGTCGGCGCGGCGGGTTTGTTGCCAACTCTGGCCGCTATTCGTGCGGGTAAACAGGTTTTGCTGGCGAATAAAGAGTCTCTGGTAACCTGCGGGCGTCTGTTTATGGATGCCGTTGTGCAAAATGGCGCACAGCTTTTACCGATTGATAGTGAACATAATGCGATTTTTCAGAGTTTACCTGAGCAAATTCAGCAGCAATTAGGCTACGCTTCACTAGCGCAACATGGTGTTGAACGTATCATTCTGACCGGGTCTGGTGGCCCGTTTCGTGAAACGGCCATATCGGCGTTGACGGATATGACCCCCGATCAGGCTTGTGCACACCCGAATTGGTCAATGGGGCGAAAGATTTCTGTCGACTCCGCCACAATGATGAATAAAGGGCTGGAATACATTGAAGCTCGCTGGTTGTTTAATGCTTCTGCGGAACAAATGGAAGTCATTATCCATCCCCAGTCCGTCATTCATTCAATGGTGCGTTATCGTGATGGCAGCGTGCTTGCGCAACTGGGTTCGCCGGATATGCGTACGCCGATTGCACATGCGATGGCCTACCCAGAACGCGTCGCGTCTGGTGTGAGCGCATTGGATTTTTGTCAATTGGGGGCGCTGACGTTTTCTGCGCCAGACTATGCGCGTTATCCGTGCTTACGATTGGCGATAGACGCCTGTAATCAGGGGCAGGCCGCAACCACGGCCTTAAATGCCGCGAATGAAATTGCGGTTGAGGCGTTTTTACAATCACAGGTTCGCTTTACGGATATTGCTGCAATTAATCAGCAGGTTGTCGAGCAACTGAATCTGTCAGAACCGACAAGTGTTGATGACGTTATTGCCATCGATCGTTGGGCAAGGCAGGCCGCTACTCGAGTGCTGGCTGCATATCTATCCTAAATAATTCGAGTTGCAGGAAGGCACAATTTGTTCGTATGCAACTGAGGTGGTATAGTCTGCGCCACTCAATAGTCGGCTTTGCGGGATGCTTCGCGCCGACGGTGAAGTTAAGCCGTGATCGCTCACGGCTTTTTTTGCGCTAACGGGGTCTGATGTTACGGAAGGACTGTTGTATTTCTTACTTGAGGAAATAAGTACGCGTTATGCCGTCCGATAATCAAAAAAATGCTGATAGTCTGTCGTTTACCAAACCTCGGCACGTTGCCATCATCATGGATGGAAATGGCCGTTGGGCGAAAAAACGGGGAAAACTGCGGATATTCGGCCATCAGGCCGGTGTGAAATCGGTGCGCCGTGCCGTGAGTTTTGCCGTTAGTCATGAACTTGATGCATTAACACTCTACGCGTTCAGCAGCGAAAACTGGAATCGCCCTGCCCAGGAAGTCACGGCATTGATGGAGCTGTTTGTCCGAGCGTTAGATAGTGAAGTGAAAAGTCTTCATAAACACAATGTTCGTCTGCGTATTATCGGTGATATCAGCCGTTTTAGCCCACGTTTACAAGAGCGTATCCATCGTTCGGAAGCTCTTACAAAAAATAATCAGGGTTTGACGCTGAATATTGCTGCGAATTATGGTGGTCGTTGGGATATCATTCAGGGAGTAAAGCGACTTGCCGAACAGGTACAAGAGGGAACGTTACGTCCTGACAGCATTGATGAAGATTCATTATGCCAATATGTTTGCCTGAATGAGTTGGCGCCGGTTGATTTGGTGATCAGAACCGGTGGAGAACATCGCATAAGTAACTTTTTGTTATGGCAAATTGCTTATGCCGAGCTTTACTTTACCGATGTCCTTTGGCCTGATTTCGATGAACAAGTCTTTGAAGGTGCTCTGAATGCATTTGCACAACGTGAGCGTCGCTTCGGGGGAACAACACCTATCGATGTGGATGCATCCTAGGGGGAACTTTTGCTGAAGTATCGCCTGATTACTGCTTTGATTTTGATTCCGATTGTTATCGCAGCATTGTTTTTGTTGCCGCCGTTGGGGTTTACGTTGGTTACGCTGGCTGTCTGCATGCTAGCGGCTTGGGAATGGGGACAACTGTCAGGGTTTACCTCCTCTGGTCAACGGGTGTGGCTAGCCATTCTGTGTGGCTTCTTACTGGCGTTGATGCTATTAACTCTCCCTGCCTATCATTATTCTGTTCACGCTCTGCAAATCCGCGTAACGCTTTGGAGCGCGCTAGCTTGGTGGATCGTGGCGTTGTTTCTGGTTTTGTCCTACCCCGTTTCTGCATCGCTGTGGCGGCATTCTCGTGTGTTGCGATTGGCCTTTGGGATCGTGACGATTGTTCCGTTTTTCTGGGGAATGGTCGCGCTACGTCAATATCATTATGATATCAATCCTTTTATCGGCGCATGGTGGTTGTTGTACGTGATGTTGCTGGTATGGGGCGCAGACAGTGGAGCCTACATGTTTGGCAAACTGTTTGGTCGACGCAAGCTTGCACCAAAAGTCTCTCCGGGAAAAACCTGGGAAGGGTTAGTCGGGGGACTGGTTACCTCCGCGATAATTTCTTTGCTATTTAGCCGTTATGCGCCTTTGAGCGTGGCATCCTCCACGTTGTTGATCTGTTCTATCGTTGCAGCCTTGGCTTCGGTACTGGGTGACTTGACTGAAAGTATGTTTAAACGCGAAGCCGGCATTAAAGACAGCAGTCATTTGATTCCTGGGCACGGTGGTGTACTGGATCGTATTGATAGTCTGACGGCGGCTGTTCCGGTGTTTTCTTGTTTGATGTTATTGATATTTAAAGCAGTTTAGGGTGAAACGGTAACGTATGATGAATTTCCTTTGGAGTCTGGCCGCCTTTATCATTGCACTGGGTGTACTCATTACCGTGCATGAATTTGGTCACTTCTGGGTCGCTCGTCGGTGTGGCGTTAAGGTTGAACGTTTTTCTGTCGGTTTCGGTCGTGCGCTGTGGCGTCGTCGGGATCGGTTTGGAACAGAATATGTCATCGCATTAATTCCACTTGGCGGCTATGTCAAAATGCTTGACGAGCGCGTCGATACGGTCGCACCCGAGTTTCGCCACCAATCATTTAATAGCAAGACCGTATGGCAGCGTGCCGCTATCGTCAGTGCCGGTCCTATCGCTAATTTTCTTTTTGCCATTGTCGCCTATTGGCTGGTATTTATTATCGGTGTTCCTGGCGTTCGCCCCGTGGTTGGCGAAATAGTACCCAACTCTATTGCTTCGCAGGCGGAAATGTCGGCGGGGATTGAACTAAAGTCAGTTGATGGTATCGAAACGCCTGATTGGGATACGGCGCGTTTGGCGTTGATCGGTAAGATCGGTAGCAATCAGGTTGTTATTAACACGGCACCTTTAGGTGCTACTCAGACAGTACAGAAAACACTGGACTTGCGTGATTGGCAGTTTGAACCCGATAAGCAAGATCCGGTTATGTCTCTGGGGATAGTCCCTCGTGGGCCACAGGTTGAGGCTGTATTAACGCAGGTTCAACCGGGGTCCGCTGCTGAAAAGGCAGGTTTGCAAGTTGGGGACAGGATCGTTAAAGTCGGCGGGCAGGTTCTGGCGCATTGGCGTGATTTTGTTGCCGCCGTGCGTGACAATCCAGAGCAGAGTATTGCGTTGGATGTCGAAAGAGGCGGAGTGATGCTGCCTTTAACGTTGACGCCTGACAGTAAATCTATAGGTGGTGGCCGGGTTGAAGGGCTTGCCGGTGTGATGCCGAGTGTGGCTCCTTTACCTGAAGAATACAAAACGGTACGTCAGTACGGTCCGTTCAGCGCCATCTATCAGGCAACAGATAAAACCTGGCAACTGATGAAGTTGACCGTCAGTATGTTAGGCAAACTGGTTACGGGTGATGTTAAGCTGAACAACCTGAGCGGTCCGATCTCGATTGCTCAGGGGGCAGGAATGTCAGCAGATTATGGATTGATTTATTACCTGATGTTTTTGGCTTTAATCAGCGTCAATCTGGGGATCATCAATTTGTTCCCTCTGCCGGTATTGGATGGTGGACACTTGCTCTTCCTTGCAGTTGAAAAACTGAAGGGCAGGCCGGTTTCTGAGCGTGTGCAGGACTTTAGTTATCGCATTGGTACTGTGTTGCTGATGTTGTTAATGGGACTCGCACTTTTCAATGATTTCTCTCGCCTGTAGGCGCGAGATTAGGTTAGGAAAAACGCATAACAACGATGGCGATGAAAAAGTTGCTCATAGCGTCGCTGCTGTTCAGCAGCGCCACCGTATACGGTGCAGACGGGTTCGTAGTGAAGGACATTCATTTCGAGGGCCTGCAGCGGGTTGCTGTCGGCGCGGCACTACTTAGTATGCCGGTCCGCGTTGGTGATACCGTCGGTGATGATGATATCGGTAATACCATCCGTGCCTTGTTCGCAACCGGAAATTTTGAAGATGTACGGGTCCTGCGTGATGGTGAAACGCTGATTGTTCAGGTGAAAGAGCGCCCGACAATCGCCAGTGTCACTTTCTCCGGCAACAAGTCAGTCAAAGATGACATGTTGAAAGAGAACCTGGAAGCGTCGGGTGTACGTGTCGGCGAAGCGCTAGACCGCACGGCACTTACCAGTATCGAAAAAGGGCTGGAAGATTTCTATTACAGCGTAGGTAAATACAGTGCATCGGTGAAAGCGGTGGTCACGCCATTGCCTCGTAACCGTGTTGACTTGAAATTGGTCTTCACCGAAGGGGTATCAGCCCAAATTCAGCAGATCAATATCGTTGGCAACAAAGCATTCAGCTCTGACGAATTGATTTCCCGTTTTCAATTGCGTGATGAAGTGCCCTGGTGGAACGTTGTCGGCGATCGCAAATATCAGAAGCAAAAACTTTCTGGTGATTTGGAAACGTTACGTAGTTTCTACCTGGATCGCGGTTATGCCCGGTTTAATATTGATTCAACTCAGGTGAGTTTGACGCCAGATAAAAAAGGCATCTACATCACCATCAATATGACAGAAGGCGATCAGTACAAGTTATCAGGCGTTGCGGTGAAAGGGAATTTGGCTGGTCATTCTGCGGAAATTGAAGGCCTGACGAAGATTGAACCCGGTGAACTCTACAACGGCACGAAAGTGACTCGTATGGAAGAGGATATTAAAAAGCTGCTGGGTCGATATGGCTATGCTTATCCGCGCGTCGTCACACAACCAGAAATCAATGATGCCGATAAAACGGTAAAACTGAATATCAACGTTGATGCGGGTAACCGTTTCTATGTGCGTCATATTCGTTTTGACGGTAATGACACCTCGAAAGATTCGGTTTTACGTCGTGAAATGCGTCAGATGGAAGGGGCTTGGTTAGGTAACGATCTGGTTGAGCAAGGTAAAGAGCGTTTAAATCGTTTGGGATACTTTGAAACCGTTGATGTCGAAACGCAACGCGTTCCCGGTATGGCCGATCAGGTTGATGTCACATATAAAGTTAAAGAACGTAACACGGGTACGTTTAACTTTGGTGTGGGTTTTGGTACAGAAAGCGGTGTGAGTTTCCAGGCCGGTGTTCAACAGGATAACTGGTTGGGAACAGGTAACTCCGTCGGTATCAGCGGAACCAAAAACGACTATCAGACGTATGTCGAATTGTCTCTGACCGATCCGTATTTCACGGTTGATGGGGTTAGCCTCGGCGGCCGCATTTTCTATAACAAGTTTGAAGCCTACGATGCCGATCTGTCTGACTATACCAATACCAGTTACGGTATCGGAAGTACGTTAGGTTTCCCCATTAATGAAAATAACTCGTTGCGCCTCGGTTTGGATTATGTTCATAACGATCTGTCGGATATGAAACCGCAGGTGGCAATGTGGCGTTATCTGGATTCCGTTGGCGTTAATCCTGAAATTGTTGGTGAAAATGACAAATCCAGCGCCGATTTCAAAGCGAACGATTTCTTCCTGAATACTGGATGGTCATATAACAACCTTGACCGTGGTTATTTCCCAACCAAAGGGACGCGTGCATCGGCTAACGCCAAAGTCACCATCCCTGGTTCAGATAATGAATATTACAAACTGACGTTTGATTCTGCGACCTATTACCCCCTGAGCGAGAGTGGCAATTGGGTGGTGATGGGGCGTACTCGTGCAGGTTATGCTGATGGATTAGGCGGTAAGGAAGTGCCGTTCTATGACAACTTCTATGCCGGCGGATCCAGCACAGTTCGTGGCTTCCAGTCGAATACCATTGGTCCAAAAGCTGCCTATTATAGCTGTGTGAAAGGGACGCATACATCTTATGCCGACTGTCCGATTGATAAAACTAATCTGGATGATGCCGTCGGTGGTAATGCGATGATGGTCGCGAGCGCAGAGTTGATTGTACCTACGCCGTTTATCAGCGATAAATATGCGAGCTCAGTACGGACGTCGTTCTTCATCGATGGCGGTACTGTTTGGGATACTAACTGGAAAAATACGCAGGCAACGCTTGATGCGGGCGTACCGGATTACAGTAAACCCGGTAATTTCCGTGTATCCAGCGGTATCGCGCTGCAATGGATGTCTCCGCTTGGGCCATTGGTCTTTTCCTATGCCCAGCCGGTCAAAAAGTACGATGGAGACAAGTCGGAACAATTCCAGTTTAACATCGGTAAAACCTGGTAGTGTGACGTCAGCAGATCGTATGCAAGACAAATCGCATAGCGGAAGTCGTCGGGAATCTTGATAATACGACAACGCTATGCACATTAACTGTGTGAAGACACAAATTAGGTTAGGTTGAGGAGTTTATAGTGAAAAAGTGGTTGTGTGCCGCAGGCCTCGGTTTAGCATTGGCTGCATCTGCAAGCGTTCAGGCTGCTGATAAGATTGCGGTTGTTAACGTATCCAGTATTTTCCAGCAGCTACCACAGCGTGAAACAGTCGCTAAACAGCTTGAAAATGAATTTAAGGGGCGTGCTTCCGAACTGCAAACAATGGAAAACAGCTTGCAGACCAAAATGCAGAAATTGCAGCGTGATGGTTCTACCATGAAAGCGAGCGATCGCAGTAAAATGGAAAAAGACATCATGGCCCAGCGCGAACAGTTCTCGACTAAGGCACAGGCTTTTGATCAAGATAACCGTCGTCGCCAGATGGAAGAACGTAATAAGATCCTGAGCCGCATTCAGGATGCCGTAAAAGCGGTTGCTGGTAAAGAAGGCTATGATGTTGTGATTGACGCTAACGCGGTTGCGTATGCTGCCAATGCGAAAGACATTACCGCTGATGTGTTGAAACAGGTTAAATAAACCATGTATTCAATTCGGCTGGATGCGTTAGCTCAACAGTTGGATGCACAATTACACGGTGATGGCGAGCTCGTCATCACCGGTGTTGCTTCTATGCATTCGGCGAAAACAGGACAGATTACCTTTCTGTCTGATAGTCGTTACCGTGAGCAATTAGCCGGGACGGGTGCGTCCGCAGTTGTGCTGACGGAAGCTGACTTGCCCTATTGTCAGGTTGCTGCGCTGGTAGTAAAAAATCCCTATCTTACCTATGCTCGAATGGCTCAGTTGATGGATACCACACCGCAGCCAGCACAGGATATCGCACCTAGTGCAGTGATTGCATCAGATGCGATCGTCGGCAAACAGGTTGCGATTGGTGCTAATTCGGTGATTGAGTCCGGTGCCCAATTGGGGGACGGTGTCATCATTGGTCCGGGCTGTTTTGTGGGTAAAAATGCGCGTCTCGGTGCAGGTACTCGGCTTTGGGCTAATGTTACAATTTATCATAACGTTGAATTAGGTGAGCAGTGTCTGATTCAGTCCGGCGCGGTGATTGGTTCGGATGGTTTCGGCTATGCGAACGATCGCGGTAACTGGGTTAAGATCCCTCAGTTAGGCACGGTTAGAATTGGCGATCGGGTTGAGATCGGCGCAAGCACGACAATCGATCGCGGCGCGTTGGATGATACGATTATCGGCAATGGTGTGATCATCGATAACCAATGCCAGATTGCGCACAACGTCGTGATTGGTGACAATACCGCGGTGGCGGGCGGCGTCATCATGGCGGGAAGCTTGAAAATTGGCCGTTATTGCATGATCGGTGGTGCCAGCGTCATTAATGGGCACATGGAGATTTGCGATAAAGTGACGGTAACGGGAATGGGCATGGTCATGCGACCAATTACCGAACCTGGGGTATACTCTTCAGGCATTCCTTTGCAACCTAACAAGGTGTGGCGTAAAACCGCAGCGCTGGTGATGAATATTGATGAGATAAGCAAACGGTTGAAAGCCGTTGAACGAAAAGTCGATAACGTTTAATCACTCGCGTTTTTATTTGCGGCCTGCCGGAAAGATCCCCTTTTAGGGTCTGAGCAGGCCGTGTTGTTGATGGCATTAGTTTTATGGACAGGAAGAGTATTTTGACTACTGACACTCATACTCTGCATATTGAAGAGATTTTAGAGCTATTACCGCACCGTTTCCCGTTTTTACTGGTTGATCGGGTTCTGGATTTTGAAGAGGGGAAATTTCTGCGGGCGGTGAAAAACGTCTCTTTCAATGAACCCTTTTTTCAAGGGCATTTCCCAGGAAAACCGATTTTCCCTGGTGTGTTAATTTTGGAAGCGATGGCTCAGGCAACGGGTATTCTGGCGTTTAAAAGCGTCGGTAAACTGGAACCGGGAGAGCTATATTATTTCGCGGCTGTGGATGAGGCTCGCTTTAAGCGTCCAGTACAGCCAGGGGATCAAATGATCCTGGAGGTTGAATTCATTAAAGAGCGTCGCGGCGTTGCGCGCTTTAAAGGTGTCGCCAAGGTTGATGGTGAAGTGGCCTGTGAAGCGTCAATGATGTGTGCTCGTCGTCGGGAGGCCTGATAACGTGATTGATCAAACCGCCTTTATTCACCCCAGTTCCATTGTTGACGATGGTGCCATTATTGGTGCTAACGTACATATTGGCCCATTCTGTTACGTCGGTTCTCAGGTTGAGATCGGTGAAGGAACGGTGCTGAAATCGCATGTTGTGGTCAATGGTATAACCAAAATTGGCTGCGATAACGAAATCTATCAGTTTTCCTCTATCGGGGAAGTGAATCAGGATCTGAAATACGCAGGAGAACCGACTCGTGTTGAGATCGGCGATCGTAATCGTATTCGCGAGAGCGTCACGATTCATCGCGGTACTGAGCAAGGCGGTGGGTTGACTAAAGTCGGTAGTGATAATTTGCTGATGATCAATACGCATATTGCGCACGATTGTGTTATTGGCAACCGTTGTATTCTTGCCAATAATGCGACGCTAGGCGGTCATGTTTCCGTTGATGATTTTGCGATTATCGGCGGTATGACGGCGGTGCATCAGTTTTGTATTATCGGCGCACACGTTATGGTCGGTGGATGCTCCGGTGTGGCGCAGGATGTTCCCCCTTATGTTATTGCGCAAGGCAACCATGCCACGCCGTTTGGTCTGAATATCGAAGGGCTGAAACGCCGTGGTTTTGAGAAAGATACCCAGCATGCTATCCGCGCGGCTTATAAGCTGATTTACCGTAGTGGAAAAACGCTGGATGAAGTTAAACCAGAAATTGAGGCGCTGGCTGTTGAGCATCCGGCAGTACAGGCGTTTATCGATTTCTTCTCTCGTTCTACCCGCGGTATTATTCGTTAATCCATGTCATCACGTCCTTTAACTATCGGATTGGTCGCCGGAGAAACTTCTGGCGACATTCTGGGGGCTGGCTTGATTCGGGCGCTGAAAGAAAAAGTGCCCGATGCTCGTTTCGTCGGTGTTGCCGGGCCACGTATGCAGGCTGAAGGTTGCGAAGCCTGGTACGAAATGGAAGAGCTCGCCGTAATGGGGATCGTTGAGGTACTCGGTCGATTACCCCGTCTGTTGAAAATTCGTCGGGATTTGACTCAGCGTTTCACTAGCCTTAAACCAGATGTGTTTGTTGGTATTGATGCACCCGATTTTAATATTACGCTGGAAGGTAACCTGAAGCAGCAGGGCATTCATACCATTCATTATGTCAGTCCATCCGTTTGGGCTTGGCGGCAAAAGCGGGTTTTCAAAATAGGCCGATCAACCAATCTGGTGTTGGCATTTCTTCCTTTTGAAAAAGCGTTTTACGATCGTTTCGATGTGCCATGCCGCTTCATCGGCCATACGATGGCGGATGCCATGCCTTTGCATCCAGATAAAATGGTGGCGCGTGCAACGCTGGGCATTGCGCCAGAGGTTCATTGCTTAGCTTTGTTGCCGGGCAGTCGGGGTGCTGAGGTTGAAATGCTCAGTGAGGATTTTCTTAAAACCGCGATATTACTGCGCCAACATTTCCCTGACCTGGAAATCGTGGTTCCACTGGTGAATAGCAAACGACGGGAACAGTTCGAACGAATAAAGAATTGTGTTGCTCCCGATCTACGGATGCATTTGCTGGACGGGCAGGCTCGTGAGGCGATGATCGCCAGCGATGCCGCGTTACTGGCATCGGGTACGGCTGCGCTGGAATGTATGTTGGCAAAATGTCCGATGGTGGTGGGATACCGTATGAAGCCCTTTACCTTTTGGCTAGCACAGCGATTGGTGAAAACTCCATGGGTGTCGTTGCCTAATCTGTTAGCAGGTCGTGAACTAGTGACGGAACTGTTACAAACGGATTGTACACCGGACAAGCTAGCAGCGGCGCTGTTGCCATTATTCGATGCGAGTAAAACCGCCGAGTTACGCACGACATTTGTGGATTTGCATCAGCAAATCCGCTGTAACGCCGATGAGCAAGCCGCTCAGGCGGTACTGGAATTAGTAAGATCATGAGTGAAATATTTATCTATCCGCAGGCGACCTGTATCGCCGGTGTTGATGAAGTAGGACGTGGCCCTCTGGTCGGTGCCGTGGTTACTGCCGCCGTGATACTTGACCCTTCCCGGCCAATTGTCGGATTGGCGGATTCGAAACAGCTAAGTGAAAAACGGCGTTTGGCGCTTTATGATGAGATTAAGGAAAAAGCGCTCTCCTGGAGTCTTGGTCGTGCCGAACCTGAAGAAATAGATCGGCTGAATATTTTGCATGCCACGATGTTGGCGATGCAGCGTGCAGTGGTTGGGTTGTCAATTACCCCCGATTTTGTTTTGATCGATGGGAACCGTTGCCCAACTCTCGCTATGCGGTCACAGGCTGTGGTAAAAGGCGATAGTCGTGTCGCAGAGATTAGCGCCGCTTCTATTATGGCTAAGGTGACCCGCGATCGTGAGATGGTGGAGTTAGACAAACTCTTCCCTGATTATGGGTTTGCCCAGCATAAGGGCTATCCAACGGCTTTTCATTTAGAGAAACTGGCTTTATTGGGGGCTACCGCGTTCCACCGTCGGAGTTTTGCGCCTGTTAAGCGAGTGTTGGGACTGGCGTAATCTGTACTCTGCTGACGATTGTTGTCGTTTCTAAAACCGTCATTTAGATCCCCATTTGCAAGGGGTGACAATCGCGGGGCTTCATTGACCTCATCATTAACCTTCAGCACAGCGATAGCGTTATTGTTGCGCTGAGCAATCGATAAATTCTGGGATCTGGATATGGCCGAACCACGTTTTATTCACCTGCGTGTGCATAGTGACTATTCCATGATCGATGGGCTGGCCAAAGTTGGACCGCTGGTAAAGAAAACGGCGGCATTGGGAATGCCAGCACTGGCGATTACTGATTTTACCAATCTGTGTGGGTTGGTGAAATTTTATGGCGGTGCCCACGGTGCTGGTATTAAACCCATTATTGGTGCCGATGTGTTGGTTGCCAGTGAAGAATTGGGTGATGAATTAGCCCAGCTCACGATATTGGCAATGGACAATGTAGGCTACCAAAATTTAACCTTATTGATATCGCATGCCTACCAGCGAGGCTACGGCGCAGCGGGGCCAACAATCGATCGCGATTGGCTCATCGACTATCAACAGGGGTTGATTCTGCTATCAGGTGCGCGTCATGGTGATGTCGGCAAGTTTATTTTGCGTGGCAATCAAGTGCTGGCTGAGCAGTGTCTGGCGTTCTATCAACAGCATTTTCCAGAACGCTACTACCTAGAGTTAATCCGTACCGGGCGTCCTGATGAAGAGAGTTATCTGCATTCTGCTGTAGCGCTGGCGACTAAGCACGGTATTCCCGTTGTTGCCACGAACGATGTGCGTTTTATTAGCGAAGATGATTTTGATGCGCATGAAATTCGAGTCGCTATTCACGACGGCTATACGCTCGACGATCCCAAACGTCCTCGCAATTACAGTGCGCAGCAATATATGCGTACAGAAGATGAAATGTGCGAACTGTTTGCCGATGTGCCCGAAGCGCTTATCAATAGTGTCGAAATCGCTAAACGTTGTAACGTGACTATTCGCTTAGGTGAATATTTTCTGCCGCAATTCCCAACAGGGGAGATGAGCACGGAAGATTATTTGGTTAAGCGCTCAAAAGACGGATTGGAGGAGCGCCTTGCATTTTTGTTCCCTGATCCGGAAGTTCGAACGCAAAAACGGCCAGAATACGATGAGCGTCTGGATATTGAGCTCAAAGTGATTAACCAGATGGGATTCCCCGGTTACTTTTTGATCGTGATGGAGTTTATTCAGTGGTCCAAGGATAACAATGTGCCTGTAGGCCCGGGACGAGGCTCTGGTGCTGGTTCATTGGTTGCGTATTCGCTGAAAATTACCGATCTGGACCCGCTGGAGTTTGATCTACTGTTCGAACGTTTTCTCAACCCAGAACGTGTCTCCATGCCTGACTTTGACGTCGATTTTTGTATGGAGAAACGTGATTTGGTGATTGACCACGTTGCCGATATGTATGGCCGTGATGCAGTTTCTCAGATTATCACTTTTGGTACGATGGCGGCGAAAGCGGTGATCCGTGATGTGGGACGGGTGCTGGGCCACCCCTACGGTTTTGTTGATCGCATTTCTAAACTGGTGCCGCCCGATCCGGGGATGACGCTGGAGAAGGCTTTTGCGGCAGAGCCACAGCTGCCTGAAATTTATGAAGCCGATGAGGAAGTCCGCGCCCTCATTGATATGGCGCGTAAGTTAGAGGGCGTGACGCGTAATGCTGGCAAACATGCTGGTGGGGTCGTCATTTCGCCGACTAAAATTACGGATTTCGCCCCGTTATACTGCGATGCCGAAGGTAACCACCCGGTTACTCAGTTTGATAAAAGTGACGTTGAATATGCCGGGCTGGTTAAGTTCGACTTCCTTGGTCTACGTACGCTAACCATCATCGACTGGGCGTTGGAAATGATCAACGCACGACGCGCAAAATTGGGGCAGGAACCGATTGATATCGCGGCGATCCCACTCGACGATAAGAAAAGTTTTGACATGCTACAACGCTCGGAAACTACCGCGGTATTCCAGCTTGAATCGCGTGGCATGAAAGATCTGATCAAGCGTCTGAAGCCTGACTGCTTTGAAGATATGATCGCTCTGGTGGCGCTGTTTCGACCAGGTCCGTTGCAGTCTGGCATGGTAGATAACTTTATTGACCGTAAACATGGTCGAGAAGCGATTTCGTATCCTGATATTGAATGGCAACACGAATCGCTCAAACCCGTGCTAGAACCGACCTACGGCATTATCCTGTACCAGGAACAGGTTATGCAGATTGCCCAGGTGCTATCCGGTTATACGCTGGGGGGCGCGGATATGTTACGCCGCGCGATGGGTAAGAAAAAACCGGAAGAAATGGCTAAGCAGCGCTCGGTGTTTAAAGAGGGCGCAGAGAGAATGGGCGTCGACGGCGAGCTGTCGATGAAAATCTTCGATCTGGTAGAGAAATTTGCGGGCTACGGTTTTAATAAGTCGCACTCTGCTGCTTATGCACTGGTTTCCTATCAAACGTTGTGGCTGAAAGCACACTATCCCGCGGAGTTTATGGCGGCGGTGATGACTGCCGATATGGACAACACGGATAAAGTGGTCGGTCTGGTCGATGAATGCTGGCGTATGGGGTTGAAAATCCTGCCGCCGGATATTAACAGCGGGCTGTATCACTTCCATGTTAACGACGATGGCGAAATTGTTTACGGTATCGGTGCGATAAAAGGCGTGGGCGAAGGTCCGATTGAAGCGATCATTGAAGCACGCAACCAGGATGGTTATTTCAGGGAACTATTTGATCTTTGCGCACGAACCGATATTAAAAAACTGAACCGCCGCGTGCTGGAAAAGCTGATTATGTCCGGCGCATTTGATCGTCTTGGGCCGCATCGTGCTGCGTTGATGAATTCATTGTCCGATGCGCTTAAGGCCGCCGATCAACATGCCAAAGCGGAGGCGATTGGTCAGGTCGATATGTTCGGTGTCTTGGCGGAAGCGCCCGAGCAAGTCGAGCAATCATACAGCACTGTCCCGCCATGGCCGGAACAAGTGGTGTTGGATGGCGAACGGGAAACGCTGGGGCTCTATTTGACCGGGCACCCCATCACGCAATATCTTAAGGAAATCGAACGCTACACAAACGGCCTGCGTTTGAAAGATATGCACCCAACGGAGCGGGGTAAAATGACCACGGCAGTCGGGTTGGTATTGGCTGCGAGGGTAATGGTCACAAAACGGGGTAACCGTATTGGCGTTTGTACACTGGACGATCGTTCTGGTCGCCTTGAAATTATGTTGTTCACGGATGCGCTGGAAAAATATCAGCATTTGTTGGAGAAAGACCGTATCCTAATCGCCAGTGGACAGGTCAGCTTTGATGACTTTAGCGGCGGGCTTAAAATGACGGTGCGCGAGTTAATGGATATCAGCGAAGCGCGGGAAAAATATGCGCGTGGGCTTGCTATCTCGCTGACTGACAGGCAAATTGATGACCAGCTATTAAACCGTCTCCGTCAATCGTTGGAACCCCATCGTTCGGGGACGATCCCAGTGCATCTCTACTACCAACGTGAAGATGCGCGCGCTCGGTTACGTTTCGGGGCCGCATGGCGTATCACGCCAACGGACACGTTACTCAATGAGTTGCGCACACTCGTCGGTAATGAGCAGGTAGAACTGGAATTTGACTAATATAGGAATACTATGAGTCTGAATTTTCTTGATTTTGAGCAGCCGATTGCAGAGTTGGAAGCGAAAATTGACTCGCTGACCGCAGTCAGCCGTCAAGACGAAAAATTAGATATTAATCTGGATGAAGAAGTCCAGCGTCTACGTGAGAAGAGCGTTGAACTGACGCGTAAAATTTTCTCCGATCTGGGTGCATGGCAAGTCGCGCAGCTGGCGCGTCATCCACAACGTCCCTATACGCTTGATTATATTAAGCATATTTTCACCGATTTTGATGAATTGGCGGGCGATCGTGCTTATGCCGATGATAAGGCGATTGTCGGTGGGATTGCGCGTCTGGATGGTCGTCCGGTGATGATTATTGGTCACCAGAAAGGACGCGAAACCAAAGAAAAAATCCGCCGCAATTTCGGTATGCCAGCCCCTGAAGGTTATCGCAAAGCGTTGCGCTTGATGGAAATGGCGGAGCGTTTCAAATTGCCAATTATTACGTTTATTGATACGCCGGGTGCCTATCCTGGCGTGGGCGCGGAAGAGCGTGGTCAGTCTGAAGCGATTGCTCGCAATCTGCGCGAAATGTCGACGCTACGTGTTCCTATTGTTTGTACCGTGATTGGGGAAGGCGGGTCCGGCGGCGCGTTGGCTATTGGTGTCGGTGATAAAGTGAATATGTTGCAGTACAGTACCTATTCCGTTATTTCCCCGGAAGGGTGCGCCTCTATTCTGTGGAAAAGTGCAGATAAAGCGCCGCTCGCTGCGGAAGCGATGGGGATTACTGCTCCGCGTCTAAAAGAACTGAAGCTGATCGATACGGTGATCCCGGAACCACTTGGTTCTGCTCATCGTAACGTACCGGTAATGGCGGAATCGCTGAAAGCACAATTACTGGCTGATTTGCTCGATCTCGATGAATTGAGCGAAGAGGAATTACTGAACCGCCGCTATCAGCGTTTGATGAATTACGGTTACTGCTGATTTTGTGATAGCGGATTACATAATTAGCGAATCTGTTTATCTTGTTTGATATACCTTTCCCCAGTTTCTCCTTTGTGAAGGGGAAACTGGGGGATTTTTCCCAATAAGTCTGAATCCGCTATCAGGAATGACAGCGGATTTTTTGCTATTAGGGGCTGAATGATGCTGAAGCTGCTTGATGTGCACCATATTGCGGTTATTGCCTCTGACTATGCGCGCAGCAAAGTCTTTTACTGTGACGTACTTGGATTTTCGCTGCAAAACGAAGTGTATCGAACGGAAAGAGATTCGTGGAAAGGTGATTTGGCGTTGAACGATCGATACGTGATTGAGCTGTTTTCTTTCCCTGCTCCTCCAGAACGTGTCAGTCGACCGGAAGCATGCGGCCTACGTCACCTCGCTTTTTCGGTTAAAGATATTGATTCAGCAATAAACGCGTTGATGAATTCAGGCGTGAATTGCGAGCCGGTACGCATCGATCCCGAGACACAGCGTCGGTTTACCTTTTTCTGCGATCCTGACGGATTGCCCCTTGAACTGTATGAGGTTTAAGCCGTGAAGATCGCTGAGGCTTTGCTTAATGCAGTGGCTGAATCTGTTGCGGATCATCGTCGTGTGCTCGTCGCGTACAGCGGTGGGCTGGATTCTAGTGTATTGCTGCACCTTGTCGCCACGCTATGTCAGCGTGATGACAAAAAGGGACGGACTGTTCGTGCAGCATATGTGCATCACGGTCTCAATCCGCTAGCCGATAGTTGGGCCGAACACTGCCGTGACTGTTGTCAGCAATGGCAGGTGCCTTTCGCTGTGTTACCAGTAAAGGTCGATACGCAAAATGGCGGTATCGAGGCGGCGGCAAGAGAAGCACGTTATCAAGCCTTAAGTGCGCATTTGCAAAGTGATGAAACCTTAATAACGGCACAGCATCTTGACGATCAGAGTGAAACCTTTTTGTTGGCGCTCAAGCGCGGCAGTGGCCCAGCTGGGCTTTCATCCATGGCAGCTCGTGCACAAGTGGATGGTCATGCCTTGATCCGACCATTGTTAGGGTTTTCACGTCAACAGTTGGTGCAGTATGCAAACGAACATCAACTGAGCTGGATTGAAGACAATAGTAATCAGGATGAGCGTTTTGACCGAAATTTCTTGCGTCTTAGCGTCTTACCTCTGTTAACACAGCGCTGGCCGCACTTTGCTTCGTCCGTGGCGCGTAGTGCGCAGCTTTGTGCCGAGCAGGAACAATTACTGGACGAACTGTTGGCTGAATCGCTGCACACCTTGTGCCAGCGTGATGGTGCTTTGAGTATCAATGGGCTAATACCATTGAGTGCAACACATCGTTCTGCGTTGTTACGTCGATGGCTTGCTGAACAGGGCGTACCGATGCCATCACGTGATGGGTTGAACCGATTGTGGCAAGAGGTCGCAACCAGTCGTGAAGATGCTGAGCCTGTGCTTCAGTTCGGTTCTTGGCAAATAAGACGTTTTCGCCAGCATCTCTATATATTGCCTTTAATGTCTTCGCTGAAGTCCTGCATTTTACCGTGGCAGCCGCAAGCTGGGCCGCTGACCTTACCCGATGGTTTGGGCACGCTAGCGTTATCTGACGCTGGCACCGTTGTTCGTCAGCCTCGTTTGGAAGAGGTCGTCAGCATTCGTTTCAACGTTAGCGGCACGGTCCACATTGTTGGTCGGGCGCATGGGCGTCAGATCAAGAAACTTTGGCAGGAATTACACGTCCCGCCCTGGTGGCGCGATCGAACGCCGATTGTCTTTTATGATGAACAGCCGATCGCAGCATTGGGTCAGTTTGTGACGCGAGAAGGGCAAGTGGAGGAGAATGAGCCCTGCTGGCGTATCGATTGGCATAAAACGAATCTGGCAGGTTGCCGCGTGAAATGAAAACGGACAACCAGGGGAGTGTGCACAGGTTGTCCGTTTTGAAGAAAAGTGTGTGGAATGTCAGGATTCACTGACGACGACTTTTCCTATTTCCGGATGGCTGAAGCTGACAATGTGATCGAGTCTCAGCTCGCGTGTCGAGCCCGACTCTTCGATCACCAGGTATTCCACATGTTTACGTGAGATCATATCGCTGGCTTTACCCGTGACGATCTCACCACTACGTAGTTCCAGCGTCAGCGTTAAGTTCTGCTGACAGGTCGCTTCCAGATTGTCGTAATCATCACAGTTGATGGGTTGATATTCGTTACTCATTGACATAATCGCTCACCAATAAGTTAGCAGCGGCAAATGCCGCTTGTTCCCTGACAGAGGATGGCAAGGCCGCATTTGCGGCGATTTCATCCAGGGTTTTCAATACACAACCCAGTGCGTCGGGTATATAGCCCAGATCGCCACTGCCGATCTCTGCGTATAAGCGGCGTACTAATTCACAGTATTGTTGCACTATATCCTCCCTTGAAAGCTTAACCCGGTAGGCATTCATGCATCATCGCCTTGGCGTGGCGGTACTCATGCTGTAAGCCTACGAAGATAAACTCTATGTATCTAAACGACTATAGCATAGGCACCGTCAGGATATCAGTATTCCTCCGATACCTAATCTTCCGGTTACGTGGCAGATATCACCTTTACTGTGAGGATAGTGCTAACTCAAGTACACTATGAGCGGACAAATACGAGGTATCAGATGGCATTAAAAGCAACGGTTTATAAAGCAACAGTGAATATCGCAGATATGGATCGTCATTTTTTCCACGATGCCAGTCTGACCATCGCACAACATCCTTCAGAAACGGAGCAGCGCATGATGCTGCGCTTACTCGCTTGGATCTGCCATGCCGATGAAAATTTGCGGTTTACGAAGGGATTAAGTGCAGATGATGAACCTGAGATCTGGCTACATAATGACACAATGGAATTGGTTCTCTGGGTTGAGCTTGGGCTGCCGGATGAAAGACGACTGAAAAAAGCCTGTCATCAATCCCGCTCCGTTGTCTTATATGCATACAACGATCGCGCCGGGCAAGTATGGTGGCAAAATATTGCCGATAAAATAGCTGGATATAAAAATCTATCTGTTCGTTTTATTGACGACCGGCAAATGGTTCTGCTTGCTGCGTTAGCTAAGCGCAATATGACGTTACAAGCGACCTTGCAGGAAGGCACGATTTGGCTGTCAGATGATGAGAATAGTCTGGAAATCGCGTTCGATGAGTGGCAAAGCGCTCAGAGATAACTGCGGTATATAAATGTTCAGGCAAAATGCCCTCTTTCAACTCGACACGATTTTGTCTTGTATCGGTAAATTGATGGGGCATCTTGGAAGAGATGACAAAGGCCACGGGAGAATAACGATGAAAAAAATGGCTCTTGGTATGCTGTTTATTGCAGGTATTTCTGTTTTGATTGGTTGTCACACGCGCTCGAACATTCAGGAAGATAGACTTACGCCGATGGCGCAAAGCTATCGCGGTACGCTTCCCTGTGCTGATTGTGAAGGGATTGATACGTCGCTGTTTTTGGAAAAAGATGGCACGTTCATTTTGCGAGAACATTATCAGACGACTCGTGAAGGTACGAATACCTTTGCCGAGTATGGGCAATGGCGCAGAACTGCGGATAAGCTGGTGTTAACAAATAGTCAGGGTGAAAAGCGCTATTTTCGTCCGATCGGCGATGGGTTGGAGATGCTTGATCAGCAAGGAACCGTGATTCAATCGTCTTTGTCTTATCGACTCAATGTAACAGAGCAACCGCTACCGGATACGCCGATGACGATGAAAGGAATGTATCGCTATATGGCAGATGCTGCCACTTTCGCTGATTGTGCTACCGGTAAAACGTTTGTGGTGCAGAATAATATTCAACTGGAAAGACGCTATTTAGCAACGGTAACGGAGCCTGGTGGCCCGGTTTTAACGATATTTACGGCTTATTTTGCGATGGTTCCTTCCATGGAGGAGGGGCAAATGACCAAAGCTCTGGTTCCGGCTAAAAATAATGTTGAAATGAACGCCAAAGGGCATTGTGATTCGCGGGCAGAATAAGCCCGCGAGATAAAAATGTGGTCATCGTGGCGAGATGATATCCCCTTTGGGTTTTCTGCCGAAAGGGGATATCGCTTATGCCGCTTCTGTTTTTCTCTCCTGCCGTGGGGAGGACGTCGGTTGGCGATGATCGGCGGCTAAGGTGTCTGGCTCGAAATCGTCAACATTGATTGACCGTAATCGGCTAGCTTCGGCTTTGATCAGAATGCTAGCTTCTTCCGCCGTGATTTTGCCTTCTGCCTGCGCTTGTTCCGCCAACTGATCTAACCTCATAAATGGCAGGTGCTTTCCACTGGCTTTGGATAAGCGTTGATAAATAGGTTCGGCCGCCAGAATATCCCTCAATGCCTCTTCTAACAGACCTACCGGGTTATGTTCACTGGCGACGAGATATTGTCCGCGTCCCAGACGACTACGCGTTGCTGAGGGAGTCTGCAATAGCTTCGCCACCTCATGATCCAGATGATCGGATGGCATATCGTTGCTGCGGCCCAGAGGGAAGATAATAAATCTCAGCAAGCTCGCAATGATACGGTTCGGAAAGTTACGTAACAGCTCAGCGATCGCCTGTTCTGCCTGATGAAGGCTATCCTGCACTCCCCAATGTACCAGCGGCAAGTCTGCTTTCTGTCGTCCTTCATCGTCATAACGTTTTAACGTCGCTGAAGCCAGATAGAGCTGGCTCAGAATGTCTCCCAGACGGGCTGAAATCCGTTCCCGGCGTTTCAGGCTGCCACCCAGTGTCGCCATCGATATATCAGCCAGCAAGGCAAGATTCGCGCTAAGTCGGTTCAGTTGCTGATAATAACGGCGAGTTTCGTCATTGACTGGGCTATGACTCAGACGGGCATGAGTGATTCCCAGCCAGAAACTACGAACGTTGTTGCTGCCGACATGCCCAATATGACCGAATAACGCACGATCAAAGCGGGCAATATCGTTGTCTTGCGTAGCCGCCATCTCTTCCAGAACATACGGATGACAGCGGATAGCACCCTGACCGAAGATGATCATACTGCGTGTCAGAATGTTTGCGCCCTCAACGGTAATGGCAATGGGCGATCCTTGATAGCTGCGAGCAAGGAAGTTGGAAGGGCCGAGGCAGATGCCTTTACCGCCGGCGATATCCATTGCATCCAATACCGCCCTTTGACCGCGGTGGGTACAGTGGTATTTGACAATAGCGGACAATACCGCGGGTTTTTCACCCAGCATGATGCCACTGGTGATCAGCGTGGATGCTGCATCCATGACGTAGGCATTACCCGCGATACGAGCCAGTGGTTCTTCAATGCCTTCCATTTTACCGATGGAGATTTTGAACTGGCGACGAATATAAGCATACGCGCCGATGCCGAGGGCGATTGATTTCAGGCCCCCAGTGGAGTTGGAAGGCAGAGTAATACCTCGACCGACTGACAGGCATTCCATCAGCATGCGCCAGCCTTGTCCGGCCATTTTCGGCCCACCGATAATGTAATCCAGAGGGACAAAAATATTCTCGCCCTGTGTTGGCCCATTCTGGAATGGGATATTCAAGGGAAAATGACGGCGACCAATCTGTACGCCTTCGGTATGGGTTGGAATGAGTGCACAGGTAATCCCTATATCCTCGGTGTCACCCAGAAGATGGTCAGGATCATAGAGTTTAAAGGCGAGTCCGAGAACCGTCGCGACCGGTGCCAGCGTGATATAGCGTTTATTCCAGGTGAGTCGCATACCGATAACCTGCTCACCCTGCCAGTGGCCGTAGCAGATAACCCCTGTATCTGGAATGGAACCCGCATCCGATCCGGCTTCAGGACTGGTTAGCGCAAAGCAGGGAATTTCCTGACCGCATGCGAGGCGAGGCAAATAGTGATCTTTTTGTTCATCGGTGCCGTAGTGTTGTAACAACTCTCCTGGGCCTAATGAATTTGGAACGCCGACAGTGATCGCCAGAATGCTGGAAACACCTGCCAGTTTTTGCAGAACCTGCGCCTGTGCATATGCGGAAAACTCCAGACCACCGTACTGTTTTTTAATGATCATGGCGAAGAAACGATGCTGTTTGAGAAATTCCCATAGTTCTGGCGGTAGATCGGCACGCTCGTGGGTGATCTCAAAGTCGTTCGCCATACGGCAGGCTTCTTCCACCGGACCGTCAATAAAGGCTTGTTCTTCGGCTGTCAGACGTGGCGATGGATAACGGTGTAGCTTTTTCCAGTCTGGAGAACCACGAAAAAGATCGCCTTCCCACCAGGTTGTACCTGCGTCAATGGCTTCTTTTTCCGTATTGGACATCGGTGGCATGACCTTCTGGAATAGCTGCAGGGCTGGGGTGGAAAAAAACTGACGGCGAATTATCTGAATATTAAAAGGAATCAGCACGATGGCTAAGGGGATCAACAGCCAGACGGACCATAGCTGCATGGCTGACATAGCAGCAAAATAGGTAACGAGTACCGCACTGCTAATAAGCAGACTGATGCGGTGATAAAACAGAGCGCCAATAATAATCAGGAAGAGAAGAATACTGACAGCAACCATAGTATGTCTCCAGTGTTGTCATCGACTTAGAGCCTATCCCATTAGGGCTATTTTATTTGCCATTTTGAACCTGGGCAGTGCTCGAAATCCTCACGTACTACGTGTACGCTCCGGTTTCTCCGCGCTGTCCGTGTCCAAACTGGCTGCACCAATCACGCCTACTGGGATAGGCTCTTAATGGATATTTACCTCGCAACCTTATTCGCTTTTGTCGCATGAAAATGGCGCGGGAAAGAGGCATTAAGTTGTAAGAGGTCTGACCTGTTTGTCTTTATTTGTTGTAGTGCATTTGATTATTTTTATCAATTCATTTACATCATAATTACAACTTGACTCACAAACCTGACTACCGTTCCCGGTTTTCTGATTGTCGTCAGCGATCCTGTCGATCGTGTGATTGTCTGCTTCTCGCTGTTTGTGCGATCCGCTACACTGCAAGGCAGAATAGAATGATGTCACCGGACACAATGAGAGGATTCCATGTATCAGGACTTAATCCGTAATGAACTGAAAGAAGCAGCAGAAACGCTGAATAACTTTTTGAGCGATGACGAGAATATTCAATCGATTCAAGATGCGGCGGTATTATTGGCTGACGCGTTCAAGGCGGGAGGAAAAGTCATTTCCTGCGGTAACGGCGGGTCACACTGCGATGCGATGCATTTTGCTGAAGAACTGACCGGGCGCTACCGTGAAAATCGCCCAGGCTATCCTGCTATTGCGATTTCCGATCCCAGCCATCTTTCTTGCGTGAGTAACGATTTTGGCTATGACTTTGTATTTTCTCGTTATATTGAATCACTAGGGCGTGAAGGGGATGTGCTTTTAGGCATTTCTACATCGGGTAATTCAGGCAATATCATTAAAGCGATTGCAGCGGCAAAAGCAAAAGGTATGAAGGTGATTACGCTGACGGGGAAAGACGGCGGTAAAATGGCCGGAACGGCAGACGTTGAAATCCGTGTTCCTCATTTTGGTTATGCGGATCGCATTCAGGAGATTCATATCAAAGCGATTCATATCCTGATTCAACTGATTGAAAAAGAAATGGCTGGTAAATAAGAACGGCAAGCACGCGGGAGAGGGTAGGAGAGTTAAGATGTGTGAACTGCTTGGGATGAGCGCGAATGTGCCGACGGATATCTGTTTCAGTTTTACCGGACTGATTCAACGTGGTGGTCGTACCGGACCGCACAGAGATGGCTGGGGAATTACGTTTTATGAAGGGGATGGTTGTCGTACTTTCAAGGATCCCCAGCCAAGCTATAACTCGCCGATTGCCCAACTGGTACAGGATTATCCTATTAAGTCTTGTGCGGTGGTGTCGCATATTCGACAAGCGAATCGGGGCGCGGTATCGCTGGAAAATACGCATCCCTTTACCCGCGAGCTATGGGGCAGAAACTGGACGTTTGCTCACAATGGGCAGTTGAAAGGCTATCGTGCGCTAAAAACCGGTATGTTTCGGCCCGTCGGCCAAACGGATAGCGAATTTGCCTTTTGCTGGCTATTGCATCAATTATCGCAGCGCTACCCTCGTACACCAGGTAACTGGCCTGCTGTGTTTCGCTACATCGCAGAACAAGCCGATGTATTACGCAAGAAAGGCGTGTTTAACATGCTGCTGTCGGATGGGCGGTTTGTTATGGGGTACTGTTCTACCAATCTGTACTGGATTACGCGCCGCGCACCGTTTGGTAAAGCAACGCTATTGGATCAGGATGTTGAGATTGATTTTCAGCAACAGACAACGCCGAACGATATTGTGACGGTGCTGGCAACACAGCCACTGACTGGAAACGAAACCTGGCATCAAATCATGCCAGGAGAGTTCGTCTTATTTTGCTTTGGTGAGCGTATAATTTGATTGCGGCTGGCTGGTCATCAACGGTGGGTTAACGACATATTGCCCGTTAAATACCGTGACGGCCGGCGGCTGATAGTGCTGATTAAAATAGGCATAGCCTGGCTGTAGTTGGCGCCAAAAATGATAGTAGTTTGAATTGCGATGGCGCTGCATGTTTTGTTCCGTCATTCGGAACGGGTAAATAGCCAGATCAATTTTCGTTTGCCCGTGTCGGAGTGCTTGTTCTGCATAACGATAAATTTCATCGATATAATTATTGGTCATAGCATAGCAGCCTACCGAGACACACTCTCCGTGAATCATCAGATATCGACCAGAATAACCTTGTGATTTGTCATACTCGTTCGGGAAACCGATATTAATCGCCCGGTAATACTGGCTGTCTGGTTTTAGCTGGCGTAAATCAACCTGATAGAATCCTTCGGGGCTTTTTAAATCCCCTTCAACGCGTTTGGGGCCTAATCCACCTGAATATTTACAAATAGGGTAGCTGTCTAATAAACGGTATTCGCCGCTTACCTGAGCATAAAGTTCTAATACTCTCTCTTCTTTAAAGATCTGGATATAGATCGGAGAACCTAATACTTGCTGTTTTAATTCTTTTGTTATCGGTGCGGGCCCACTGGCTGCGCTGGTAACAACAATCGAAGGCAAAAAAAACAACATCGCAAGAGACAGCGCGATTTTTTGCATTATGGATCCTGATGAAATAAAAGCTGTGCTATATACGGTGTAAACATTATCGTCCCGTATTCCTTCGCCTTTAGGCGGATTTATAACCAATACATTTCGATAGCTGTCTGAATGTAACTCAATCTATCTCGCACCTGAAAGTCGAAGTGAAATAGAGGCCGACAATATCGCACGTTGAAAAGCAAAGGGTATAAAACGGTTTTACATTATCATCGCCTTCATTTTAAGCAAGTATCAAGGCCGTTAAATTCCCCTTTTTACGGCAAAATGAGAGATAAAGAATACTCATGCGTTATGCATTCATGAGAATGTCATGGCGATAATACGTACCAGAGATTTTTTCTCAGAGTGCGATCAATAAATGTCCTGTTGTGTCTGATCTATTTCGTCACTTGCCGATTGCTATACTTGACTGTATATTTATACAGTCGTTGGGGAGGGGTATGCGAAAAATCATTCATGTGGATATGGATTGTTTCTATGCAGCCATTGAGATGCGCGATAACCCTCGGCTGCGTGATATTCCGCTGGCGATCGGCGGCAGCGCGGATCGTCGTGGTGTCATCAGCACGGCTAATTATCCGGCGCGACGTTATGGTGTTCGTAGCGCAATGGCGACGGCAACGGCGTTACGTCTCTGTCCTCATTTGACTTTGCTCTCTGGCCGAATGGAGCTTTACAAGGCCGTTTCCCTCCAGATCCGTGACATTTTTGCTCGCTATACCTCTCTGATTGAACCTCTCTCTCTGGATGAGGCTTATCTGGATGTGACCGACAGTCTTTATTGCAATGGCTCGGCCACATTGATCGCAGAAGACATTCGTCAGGCTATTTTCAACGAGCTGAATCTGACTGCTTCGGCTGGTGTAGCACCTATCAAGTTTCTTGCCAAAGTCGCTTCGGAACTCAATAAGCCTAATGGTCAGTATGTGATTCCACCCGATCAGGTAGAGCCTTTTATTTTACAACTGCCGTTGGGAAAGATCCCTGGCGTCGGCAAAGTCACTGCGAAACGGTTGGAAGAAAAAGGGATGCTGACCTGTGCCGATGTGCGCCGTTATGAATTGGCCGAATTATTAAAAAGTTTTGGCAAATTCGGTCGTATTTTATGGGAACGTTGTCATGGCATTGATGAACGCGCGGTTTCACCCGATCGGCTGCGTAAGTCGGTCGGTGTGGAAAAAACGCTGGCAAAGGATATCTACCATTGGCATGAGTGTGAGGCGCTGATTGAGCAACTTTACCCAGAGCTTGAGCGACGTTTAGCGCGGGTCAAACCTGATCTGCATATTGCCCGACAAGGCGTAAAGCTGAAATTTGATGATTTTCGCCAGACGACACAGGAACACGTGTGGCCAGTTTTAAATAAACAGGATCTGATGACTTTAGCGCAGCAAACCTGGGCAGATCGGAGAGAATCTCGCGGTGTCCGGTTGGTCGGGTTGCATGTGACGCTGCTTGATCCGCAAATTGAGCGGCAGCTTGTGTTGAACTGGGAATAATCGATATAAAGGGCGGCTTTGGCAAGCCACCCTTAATTTATAATGTGGCTATGCTCGTTCAGGGATGGCTTTCAGCAATGCTGTCAGCAATTGCCAATATTGGCCTACGCTGGCGATATGAACTTGCTCATCAGGGGAGTGTGGCCCCGTAATAGTAGGTCCGATAGACACCATATCCATGTTTGGATAGGGTTTTTTAAATAAACCGCATTCCAGACCCGCATGGATGACCATAATGTTTGGCGTTTTGTTGAACAATTTCTGATAAGTTTCACGTACCAACTGCATGACTTGCGAACTGGCGTCAGGTTGCCAACCAGGATAGCCGCCTTTAGGCGCAGTATGAGCACCGGCAAGCTGTCCTAATGCGGTGAGCGTACTGACAACATCGTCTTTCCCGCTATCAATCAGTGAGCGGATCAGACAAACAATTTCTGCTTCCTGATCATTCGTTGTGACGACGCCGACATTCAATGATGTTTCGACAACTCCTTTCACTGCGTCACTCATACGAATTACGCCGTTTGGCGTTGATTTCAATAATGCCAGCAGGCGGTCACGGCTATCTTTCGTTAACGCGAGTGATGATGTTTCGCTGGTTTCTACCAATATGTTGAGATTTTTTTCAACGGCAGATAGCTCATTTTTCAGCGTTGACAGGTACGATTGGCTTAGCGTTTTTAGTTGTTCAACATTAGCGGCTGGCAGTGCCAGCAATGTGAAGGATTCTCTGGGGATCGCGTTACGCAATGTCCCGCCATTCAGATCAATAATACGAAGATCCAGCTTATCGGCCTGTTCAAACAGGAAACGGGCTAATAGTTTGTTGGCGTTTCCCAGACCAAGATGAATATCTCCACCGGAATGGCCGCCCTTTAGGCCTTTTATGGTTAACTTTAATGTCTGATAACCGGCAGGGAGTGCCTCGCGTACCAAAGGCAAACGGGTAATAAAATCAATGCCTCCGGCGCAGCCCATGTAGATTTCGCCTTCTTCTTCTGAATCAGTATTGATCAGAATTTCACCTTGCAACCAGTTCGGTTGCAGGCCAAAGGCGCCATCCATACCGGCTTCTTCTGTCATGGTCAGTAACACTTCCAGCGGGCCGTGTTTGACGCTGTTATCTGCCAAAACGGCCAGCGCAGAAGCCATACCGATACCATTGTCGGCACCCAGTGTGGTGCCACGCGCTTTTACCCAATCGCCATCGATGTAGGGACGAATAGGGTCACGGATGAAATCATGTTCGGTGTCGTTGTTTTTTTGCGGCACCATATCCAGATGCGCCTGTAATACAACGGGTTTGCGGTTTTCCATGCCAGCGGTGGCGGCTTTGCGCAACAGAATATTGCCTACCTGATCGCGTTCGGCATGGATATTTTTTTCTTTTGCCCACTCAAGGATATGCGTAGCCAGCGCTTCTTCATGGTAAGACGGATGGGGAATCGAACAGATCTTGGCAAAAATGTCCCACAATGGCTGTGGGGCAAGTTGAGACAATTCAGACATTATTGAGTCTCCTTTTCAGCAAACCTGCCTTTGCATCTGATATTCAGGCGTGACAGGTGGAAAGTTAATCACGAGTAGCCATCCGATATGGCGTGTTGAGAGAGAATATCACTTTCTTTCAGGGGCAGGAAAAATCGACGTGAAAAACTAGACGTGAAAAACTGAAAGTGCCGAGAGGGCAATTCTGTCATGCGGCTTATACCCAAAGGCACTTCTGACTGTCAAAGAACAGTAAAATCGCTCGAGGCGTTGAGACTAAAGAATGTTATCGGGACGGTGATAGACCGTGATGCGATCGCCAATGGATAAGGTTTGGTATTCGGTTTCAGACGTTTCAACCTCATAGCGTTGCCCGCCAGCCTCCACGTTTAGGATAAAACGCTCATTTTCCCAAGTATGGAGAGGAACATAGCCGTAAACATTATCGATTAGCATGAGTGACTTTTGGGCTGGTTGCCGGTATCGATGTATGATTTTGCCTTCCAGCGGTGTAGATTTTTGCCAGAGTAATTGGACGGTGTTTCTGAATGCGAGATAAAGTACGACCACCAGCGCAATGATGAGACTGGTTCCAATAACGGTGATTTGATCCTGAAGTAAAGGGGATAATATAGCCATCGTTGACTCCGTCAGGTTTCTTCAAGGGTGATTTACTCGACTTTTCCTTTCTGCGTCCAATGACTTTTTGTGCTGACTTATTCCCAAATTTTTATTTAGATAGCACGCATCGTGTGGAAACTCGGTTGTTAGGCAGATAAATACTGGTTTTTATGCCTCTGGATATCTATAATCTCGCGCAACCTTTTTTCCCCTTTAGACTCAAATGAAGCCAATTTCGATTCGGCTGGGATATATTTTATGAGTGAAAAGTACGTCGTAACCTGGGATATGTTGCAAATTCATGCCCGTAAACTGGCACAGCGTTTACTGCCTGCCGAACAATGGAAAGGTATTATTGCCGTTAGCCGTGGTGGTTTAGTACCGGGAGCCCTGCTGGCGCGTGAATTGGGCATCCGCCATGTTGATACCGTTTGCATTTCCAGCTATGACCACGATAACCAGCGAGAAATGAAAGTGCTGAAGCGTGCTGAAGGGGATGGAGAAGGGTTTATCGTTGTCGACGATTTGGTTGATACCGGTGGTACAGCGAAAGCGATCCGTGATATGTACCCCAAAGCACACTTTGTTACTATTTTCGCCAAGCCTGCTGGCAAGCCGTTGGTTGATGATTACATCGTCGATATTCCGCAGGATACGTGGATCGAACAACCGTGGGACATGGGCGTCGTCTTTGTTGCGCCGCTGTCTGGCCGTTAACGGTTATATTTGCCTCTATCAATGCCCGGTTTAGCCGGGCATTGTTGTTTATAGCCTCGGGGCGTTGTGCGTTTTTTTCACCGCGTTGAGCGGAATGTGTGTTTGTGTATCCTACTGTTTGTTTTTACCATCGGGAGTTCGTTAAACTCTATTTTGTAAAGTACGGCGGTTTGTTACACATGGCAATCGTCTGGCTGGCCGCTAATGGCGGTTTACATTAACGGAGGTTGCTTTGGCGCAAGCTAATCTGTCTGAAACCCTATTCAAACCCTCCTTCAAGCATGCGGAAACGTCCACGCTGGTAAGACGATCTCGTCACACGCAGGAAGCGGTGGATGCACACTATACGCTGGAAGGTGAGAATACCCGCAGTTGGTATCGCATGGTCAACCGCCTGATGTGGATCTGGCGTGGTGTTGATCCGTGGGAAATTGAAGAGGTGCTCGCACGTATCGCCGTAAGCAACGCGGAAAGAAGCCGGGACCACCTTTTGGATACCGTTATTGGTTACCGGAGTGGTAACTGGATTTACGAATGGGCAAAGCAAGGGGCGAACTGGCAACAGCAGGCCATGGAAGGGGAGAATGGTGCGCAAGGTCAGTGCTGGCTGAATGCCGCTAATCTTTATAGCATTGCGGCGTATCCGCATATTAAGGGTGATGAGCTGGCTGAACAGGCACAGACATTAGCTAACCGTGCTTACGAAGAAGCAGCAAAATACCTTCCCTATGAATTAAAGGAACTCACCTTTCCGATCCAAGGTGGCGGAACGCTAACCGGTTTTTTGCATTTGCCTTCACAGGGAAATGCGCCTTTCCCGACCATTCTCATGTGTGGCAGCCTGGATATGCTGCAAAGCGATTACTATCGCCTGTTTCGTGACTACCTGGCTCCAGCCGGTATGGCAATGTTGACTATCGACGTTCCCTCCGTTGGATTTTCTTCCCGCTGGAAACTGGATCAGGATTCGAGTTTCCTACATCAACAGGTATTACGCTCGTTACCCGATGTGCCATGGGTTGATCATTGCCGCGTAGGTGCCTTTGGCTTCCGTTTTGGGGCTAATATCGCAGTACGCCTGGCGTATCTTGAATCGCAACGTCTGCGAGCCGCCGCGTGCCTTGGGCCGGTAGTGCATCATTTATTATGTGATGCTCAGCGTCAGCAGCAGGTGCCGGATATGTTTATGGATGTGCTAGCGAGTCGTTTGGGCATGCCATTCTCTACCGATATGGCTTTAAAAACGGAATTGGGACGTTATTCTCTTAAAACTCAGGGATTGTTAGGGCGACGTTGCCCGACACCGATGCTGGCCGGATATTGGGATAATGATGTTGTAAGCCCAAAAGAGGAAGCAAACCTGATCGTGAATTCGTCTGCTCAAGGAAAATTGCTGCCCGTTAATTTTTCACCCGTTTATGCAAATTTTCATGGTGCGTTACAGAAAATCAGCGATTGGCTGCAAAAGCAGTTACGTTAATCGTGAGAGTGGTGTTGATTGTGTCATTATTTCGCCAAATGGTTGATAAATTGCCATTCTCTGCTAAAAAGAATGTGCAACCAGAGGAGATTGCCGATGATGTTACCAAGTGGACACCCGAAAAGCAGACTCATGAAGCATTTTGCATCACTGGGGCCGTATCTGCGCGAGGCCCAGTGTGAGCATGAACATTTTTTCTTTGATTGTCTGGCCGTTTGCGTCAACGTAAAACCTGCACCCGAGAAGCGGGAATTCTGGGGGTGGTGGTTAACGTTGGAAGATCAGGGAAATGCCTTTACCTACAACTATCATTTGGGTTTGTATGATAAAAGCGGTCACTGGCGAGAAGAGACGATTAAAGATCAGGATGTCATGGCCCACATTGAAAACACCAAACAAGCTTTTCACCTTCGTCTGGAAAAACTACTGCAATCGATGCAACCTGCCTGTGCGTTAATCGCACGACCGTGATACTTCCCACTGCTTCCCTATTTATTCACAGGTTTTCGCGTTGAGCCTGTTGGCATAACGCGCCTGTCCTGTTACAACGTTTCCTTGATTTATCTTTTTATGACTTTTAACGGTAGAAAATTATGAGTGGCAGCCAGACGTTGGTTGTGAAACTTGGCACCAGTGTATTGACTGGCGGTTCACGCCGCCTCAATCGTGCCCATATTGTTGAATTGGTCAGACAATGTGCCCAGCAACATGCGGCGGGACACCGAATTGTTATTGTGACTTCAGGCGCGATTGCCGCTGGGCGTGAACATTTAGGCTATCCGGAATTACCCACGACGATCGCGACTAAACAGCTACTTGCCGCAGTGGGACAAAGTCGCCTGATCCAACTGTGGGAACAATTGTTTTCCATTTATGGCATCCATATTGGTCAGATGCTGCTGACGCGTGCGGATCTGGAAGATCGGGAGCGTTTTCTGAACGCTAGGGACACCATGAGAGCGTTGCTGGACAATCATATTGTTCCCGTTATCAATGAAAATGATGCGGTTGCGACGGCGGAAATTAAAGTGGGAGACAATGATAACCTCTCCGCATTGGCCGCTATCCTTGCCGATGCAGATAAGCTATTGCTGTTGACCGATCAGGCCGGATTGTTTACCGCCGATCCACGCAAAAATCCCGATGCGGAGCTGATCCGTGAAGTGACGGGGATTAACGATGCGCTGCGCAGTATTGCGGGTGACAGCGTGTCAGGATTGGGTACCGGTGGGATGTCGACCAAACTTCAGGCTGCTGATGTGGCTTGTCGCGCGGGGATTGATGTCGTGATTGCGGCGGGAGGAAAGCCGGGGGTGATTGGCGATGTGATTGCTAATGTCTCTGTCGGTACCCGTTTTCATGCATTAGACGCGCCGCTGGAAAACCGCAAACGCTGGATTTTTGGTGCACCGCCTGCGGGCGAGATTACTGTAGATGATGGTGCATTATCGGCAATACTTGAACGGGGTAGCTCATTGTTACCTAAAGGTATTCGTACTATTGACGGAAACTTCTCTCGTGGCGAAGTGATCCGTATCCGCAGCCTGATGGGGCGTGACATCGCTCATGCCGTCACTCGCTACAACAGCGATGCGTTGCGTATGATTGCCGGACATCATTCTCAGCAGATTGCCGATATCCTCGGTTATGAATACGGTCCGGTGGCAGTGCATCGCGACGACATGATTATCAATTAAGGAACACGCCATGCTGGAAAAAATGGGCAAAGCGGCTAAACAAGCTTCCTATCACCTATCGGTGCTGAGTACGGCACAGAAGAATCAGGCGCTGAACGTGATTGCTGACCTGCTGGAAGCGGAAAGCGCAGAGATTTTGGCTGCTAATGAGCTGGATCTGGCGGATGCTCGGCAAAACGGCATGAGCGCCGCGTTACAAGATCGGTTGCTACTTACGCCGCAGCGTCTGAGCGCTATTGCTGATGATGTACGCCAGGTGTGTCGCTTGAACGATCCCGTAGGCGAAGTGATCGATGGTCGTCTGCTGGATAATGGCCTAAAACTGGAACGTCGGCGTGTTCCGCTCGGTGTCGTGGGCGTTATCTATGAAGCGCGTCCGAATGTGACGCTGGACGTCGCCAGCCTGTGCCTGAAAACTGGTAACGCAGTGATTCTGCGCGGTGGCAAAGAGACTTATCGCACCAATGCGGCCACGGTGAGCGTGATTCAACGCGCACTGGCGCAGAGTGGATTGCCTGCCGCTGCGGTTCAGGCGATTGAAAGCCCGGACAGAGAGCTGGTCAATCAACTGCTCAAACTGGATCGCTACGTAGATATGCTGATCCCACGCGGTGGGGCTGGGCTGCATAAACTGTGCCGTGAGCAATCTACCATCCCGGTGATCACTGGTGGCATTGGCGTGTGCCATATTTTTGCCGATGAGAGCATCGATTTCGCCAAAGCGCTGACCGTGATTGAAAGCGCTAAGGTACAACGTCCGAGCGCATGCAACAGCCTGGAAACGCTGCTGATTCATCGCGCCATTGCCGCGCAGTTCCTGCCTGCACTGAGCGAGAAAATGGCACAGGCTGGCGTGACGCTGCACGCCAACCCAGAAGCCTTGGCCACGCTACAAAGCGGGCCCGCTAACGTGGTTGCGGTGGAAGCCAAGGATTACGACGACGAATGGCTCTCTAACGACCTCAATGTGGCGCTGGTGGACGACATGGATGCTGCCATTGCCCATATCCGTGAACACGGCACGCAGCACTCCGATGCCATTTTGACGCGCTCTATCAGCAATGCGGAACGCTTTGTGCGCGAGGTGGATTCCTCGGCGGTGTACGTCAATGCCAGCACCCGCTTTACCGATGGCGGACAGTTTGGTTTGGGCGCTGAAGTGGCGGTGAGCACGCAGAAACTGCATGCGCGCGGCCCGATGGGCCTGGAAGCGTTGACCACCTACAAGTGGATTGGTTACGGCGAAGATTTAATCCGCGCCTGACAGTCGTCTTAAGCCTGAAAGTTATAGGATTCTCCGTTATTAGCAGTGAAAATAATGAGAGAGTCCTGTTATTCTTCTGGTCGTTTACAAAACCAGCAAACGGACGGCAAAGCTATTGACTTGCTGCGGTGATTTCACTACTTTGTCATCCCGTAGTTCATCGTCAGCACTCGCTGGCGAGTCTCAAAGCCGATATAGCTCAGTTGGTAGAGCAGCGCATTCGTAATGCGAAGGTCGTAGGTTCGACTCCTATTATCGGCACCATAAAATCAATAAGTTACAGAACACCCTCTCTCTGAAATTTCCTTTTCTTGCTCTCGGGTACACTCCGGGGTACACAAGTTACAATGTATAGATCATCTCAAATGTGTTTTTACTAAATTTCCGCCATCTCATTTTGCGATGCTTGCTTTGTAGCGTCTACCGCGTCTGGGCCTGTCATTTTGTGGAACGATCAATCCTTCATGCCGGTAGGGCGTTTGTGGGGCTTACATAAGTCTGATGGAGCTGCATGTAGTTGTCGTTAGGCTGTTGTTTAGCTGATGTGGTTATTCGATATATTGGTGTGCAAGATACTGTCATATGACAATTAAACTTTTATATTTACAACTCTTTGTAATATCTATAAATTTAAACGCTTGATAAGCGCGTATTGGGGATTTGTAATGAAAAAGTTTTTCCCTATATCAGAAATTGTTAGTCAGTATGGTATAGATATCGAATTCATTATTAGTGAATGGATAAAGGGGAAGTTTTGCATCTTTGTTTCTTTTGATGGTGAGTTGTGTACTATGAGGCATGCTCTGGATTATGAGAGGAAAGACAAAGATTTTAAATTTCATTTAAATCTCAAAACAGATCCATTTCAGAATGTGGAAAACCCACTTCATGAATATCTATCCTTTATCCCTGAGCAACCATTAGACGATCATTTTAGAACTGAATATAAAGCTGATTGGTCCGGTCCTTTCTTTAAAGGATATGATGAAATTACGTATAATGGTAGAGCTTATGGGTATTGGTATTTAAAGCCAACTAAGACTACACATTTTGGTCGAGATCATTATATTTTGTCAGATCAAAAAAATTATAATGATTTGAAAAGTAAGTCTGGAGTGATGTTTGTCTCTGCGTTTAAAGATTTTTCATATAATGATCTTGTCTTTCATAAACCGATAAAGATTAGTGTTGATAATTTATTTATTGAAAAAGAGATGTTTGGCCTTGTTGTCGAGTTATATAATTTATCCAGTAATGATGAATGTGTCGTTAATGTAGATTTATTGGAAAAGACTTTGATTGAAGATGGAGCCTACTTTCCACCAACGAGTAAAATTGCGATATATGTATTAATTAATGAAGTTTTGTCTCGTGATGGGCGTGTTGTTCCTAGTAAAGTTTCTGATTTCTTTAATAATAGAAATATGTCTATTAATCAAACAACGGTAAAAGGTTGGTTAGAACGGCCAGAGGAAAGAAATAAACCTTTCAGAGACTCAGCAAGAAATAATAAAATAATTAATCTATTGTTGCGGGAATATTGTGAAGGAAAGGATGGTATGAAAACCCCCCATGAAATCGCTAATAAATTAACATCGATCGCTAACGTGAATCCTTACAATTTCAACATAAAATTTACGTCAGATGTTGTATCTAAGTGGTTGAAATTAAATCAATAAATTTTATTTTTTTTGACCTCTTGCTAAGCGCTTAATAAGCGCTTAGCAAGAGGTCTCCTTCTTTTTTTTCATCTTATCTTGATTCATCCTTCTTCAACCGAAACGAAGGAGGCAAAATGAATACATTATTTACCCCACCGACGCCCATACAGCGGTCAAAAATCTTGCAGGACTACGGCGAGCCTTGTGATCGATTGGTTCGTGAAAGAGAGCGTCAGCATATCACATCAGTATCTCGTTCCACGGCTTGGAAGCTGGAGAGAGTTGGTCTCTTCCCACCGCGTAAGTCGATAGGGTTGAAATCCTGTGCTTGGTTGTTAAGCGATCTTCTTTGTTGGATCAATGAACGTTAATAAATTTTATTACTGAGTGCTCATCTTGCTATTTCTGCTAAAAATAGCGGAATAGCTACTAAGGTGAAGTATTTTCAACGTTAAACTGATTATGAGGTTCTTTATGTTCGATGAACATCCTTTCCCTGTGCATGTGTTTCCACCAGTCATTAGAAATGTAATTCATGAAGTTGGGCAACATACACAGGCACCGCCGTCTTTGATTGCTGCATCTGTTCTCGGAGCGATTTCTCTTGCTTGTCAGAACAGAATTGATGTAGGTCGACCTGGCGATTTACGTGGTCCGGCATCTCTTTTTCTACTGACGCTGGCAGAATCCGGGGAACGAAAAAGTACAGTGGACAAACTATTGATGAGGCCACTGTACCAATTGGAAGAACGATTGTTTGCAAAATATACGCAGGAATTTGCGGATTGGCGAAATGATGAAGTCATTTTTACTACGGAAAAAAAAGCTTTGATATTAAAACTGAAATCTGATGTTCGCCTTAACAAAGATTCTTCCGCAACGAATGAACGGCTAAAAGATCTATTGGCGACTCATCCGGCTGAGCCAACCAGGTATAAGCTAATGTTCAATGATGCCACTCCAGCGGCGATTAAAGACTATCTCTGTGGAGACTGGCGAGCAGTTGGTATCATGTCTGATGAGGCTGGCACTATATTTAATGGCTACACGCTGAATGAATTGCCATTCATTAACAAAATGTGGGATGGATCGACGTTCTCAGTGGAAAGAAAAAGCTCACCAGAACGGTTGATTAAAGATGCCAGATTGACCTTATCTTTGATGGTGCAACCGGATATTTTTAAGGGATATCTGGAGCGTAAAGGTGATACAGCGAAAGGTATCGGATTTTTCGCTCGCTGCTTAATTTGCCAGCCAGATTCAACACAGGGTTCCAGAAAAATTACTAGCCCTGTTAGCTCAAGTGAACATCTTCCGGTATTCCATCATCGATTGCTAGAGATCGTCCATGATAGCATCGATAGAAATGTCGAAAATGAAAGAACCTGCCTGCATTTTACTCCCGACGCAGAGCAACGATGGATTAAATTTTATAATGATGTTGAATCCGAAATGGGGTTGTGGGGAAACTTATCAGATTTTAAAGATTATGCATCCAAAGTGGCAGAAAATATGGCGAGAATTGCCGCACTATGATCCTACCCACGTAATGTGGACACAGCCCTAAGCGAGGTTCTGGTTTTCA